>NZ_JBJLSF010000086.1:0-21095 GCF_050871885.1 Kineococcus aridisoli
GAACTGGAAGGCAGGTCCATGGCTGACTCCGTCAAGACCGCCGGCACCGGCGAGGTGCTGGTCCGCGACTCGGCCGGGACGCGGGCGGGGGGGCGGGGCGCCCCCCCGGTGGGCCCCCCCCGCGCTCGCCCCGCCCCCGCGCGGGGCGAGGGGCGGGCGCGGGGGAGGGGCGCGCAGCGCCTAGACTCCCTGCACGTGAAGACCTTCGACGCCCTGTTCGCCGAGCTGACGGACAAGGCGCGGACCCGCCCCGCGGGGTCGGGCACGGTGGCCGAGCTGGACGCCGGGGTGCACGCCATCGGCAAGAAGGTCGTCGAGGAGGCGGCCGAGGTGTGGATGGCCGCCGAGCACGAGTCCGGCGAGCGCACCGCCGAGGAGATCTCGCAGCTGCTCTACCACCTGCAGGTGCTGATGATCGCGCGCGGGCTGACGCTCGACGACGTCTACGCCCACCTCTGAGCTCCCCGAGCCACCCCCCGAGCCCCTCCCGCGCCGGACCCCAGGAGACCCCCGTGCTGCGCATCGCCGTCCCCAACAAGGGCTCGCTGTCCGAGGCGGCCAGCGCCATGCTGCGCGAGGCCGGCTACAACCAGCGCCGCGAGGCCAAGGAGCTCATCCTCGACGACCCCGACAACTCCGCGCAGTTCGTCTTCCTGCGCCCGCGCGACATCGCGCTCTACGTCGGCTCGGGCACCCTGGACGTCGGCGTCACCGGCCGCGACCTGCTGCTGGACTCGCGCGCCCCCGCCGACGAGATCCTCCCGCTGGGCTTCGCCCGCAGCACCTTCCGCTTCGCCGGCCGTCCCGGCACGGCCACCTCGGTGGGCGACCTCGAGGGCCGCCGCATCGCCACCAGCTACTCGGGGCTGCTCGCCGAGCACCTGGCCGACCACGGCGTCACCGCGGACATCGTCCACCTCGACGGGGCCGTGGAGACCGCCATCGCCCTCGGCATCGCCGACGTCGTCGCCGACGTCGTCGAGACGGGCACCACGCTGCGCGCCGCCGGCCTGGAGGTGTTCGGCGAGCCGGTCATGACCTCGGAGGCCGTGCTCGTGCGCAGCGCCGGGGCCGACGCCGACCCCGCCGTCGACGTCCTCGTGCGACGGCTGCAGGGCGTCCTCGTCGCCCGCCAGTACGTGATGGTCGACTACGACTGCCCCAAGCACCTCGTCGAGCGGGCCTGCGCCATCACGCCCGGCCTGGAGTCGCCGACCGTCTCGCCCATGGCGAACCCCGACTGGGTCGCGGTGCGGGCCATGGTCAAGCGCTCGGTGACCAACCAGGTCATGGACGACCTCTACGAGGTGGGTGCCCGCGCGATCCTCGTGACGAGCATCCACGCCTGCCGGCTGTGAGCGACGCCCCCGGGCCCGAGGCGCCCTTCCGGCCCCGGCGGGCCCGGGTCGTCGGCCTGGTCTGCGCGGCCCTGCTGCTCCTGGTGATGCTCGTCGTCTCCGTCCTGCTCTCGCGCTCGCCGGACTCCGGCTGGACCGGGATCGACACGGTCTCGGCGCTGGTCTTCACCGCGCTCGTCTCCGGCGTGCTCGTGCGGCTGGTGAGCGTGCGGGCGCTGCCGACGGCCGACGCCCTCGTCGTGCGCAACGTCGTCTTCACCCGCCGCGTCGACTGGGGCGCCGTCGTCGCCGTGCGCTTCGGCGGCGCCGACCCGTGGCTGACCCTGGACACCGACGACGGCGACAACGTGCCGGTGATGGCCGTCCAGCGCGCCGACGGGGAGTTCGCCCACCGCGAGGCGCGGCGGCTGGCCCGCATGGTCCAGGACCGCACCGGCCGCGCACCGGCCGCCTGAGCTCAGCGCACGCGCGTCCAGCGCACCGGCCCGGCACCGGGGCCTGCGTCGACCTCGCCCGGGCGCAGCACGACGTCCGCCCGGGCGCGCACGTCGTGGGCGGCGAAGAGCCGCTCCTCCTGCGCGGCCCAGGAGTCCCAGTGCGCGGCGAACACCTCGCCGTCGCGGGCGAGCGCCCGCCGCCGGCGCACCCCGGTCTCGGCCTCCAGCCAGACCAGCACCTCCACGGCCGCGGCGCAGCCCGCCCCCACGCCCTCGACGACGACGACGCCCGTGGTCGGCAGCTGCACCGCGCCGCGGTACGCGCCCGCGGCCCAGTCCCAGACCGGGTGCCGGGCGGGCCGCCCGCTGCGCAGGCCGGCCAGGACCCCGCGCAGCAGCTCCACGGCGGCCGCCAGCCCCTCCCAGCCGGGGTAGAGGTCGTCCAGGTGCACCACGGGCGCCGCCAGGGCGTCCGCCAGCGCCGCCGCCAGCCCCGTCTTGCCGCTGCCGGAGCGGCCGTCGACGGCCAGCACCCGCGGCCCGGCCGCCGGTGCCGGGGCGGCGGCGAGTACCGCCGCGAGCGCGCCGACCACCTGCGGGGTGCTCAGCGGCCCGGCCGGGGGCCGCGCGCTCAGGAGCGCCCGCCCGCGCTCAGAACCACGTCGGGCACCACGGCGACTCCGGCGTCGCCAGCAGCGCCTGCAGCCGGTGGGCGTCCGCGGCGCTCGCCTGCAGCCGGCCGGCCGCGCGCAGCGCCACCGGGGAGGTGCCGCCGAGCAGCAGGGAACCGAGGTCGCCGACGGTGAGGTGCACGTCGGGCTCGGCGTCCGTGGTGGTGACCTCCGCGCAGGTCCAGCCGTCGCTCGCGCAGCGGTCGGCGCCCACGTGCAGGCGCACGGTGGCGTCGGCCAGGCCCGCCGGGTCCAGCACGCGCAGCACGAGGGTGCCGCTGCCCAGGTAGCGGCGGGCGGCCAGCGCGCCGGGCACGTCCAGCACCCGCAGCCACAGGAAGTCGTCGACGGGACCGTCCTGCGCGGCCCGGGGGTCGGTGAGCAGGTGCGGCAGCAGCTCGTCGGCCGGCCGGTCGGGCGCGGAGACCGAGCGCACGAGGTCGATGGAGGTGACGAACTCCCACAGGTCGCGGTAGGCGGCCGGCGAGGTGGCGCTCAGGTCGCTCACGGTCGCGCTGGAGCGGGAGACCCGCCCGGTCCACGACTCGGTGGTCTCGTAGCAGGCGTAGCCGTCGGCGACGCCGTCCGCGTCGCGGTGCAGCACCACCCGGGCGCCCGCGCCGAGCGCCGCGGGCCCCTCGGCGGCCGTGCGCTCGGCCCACCAGCGCGCCGTGCGCTCCAGCCCGCCGGGGCGGGCGCGGCGCGCGGCGTCGTGGACGGCGGCGCAGTCCTCGCGCGCGTCGGCCGGGTCCAGGACCTCCAGCGAGCCGCCGCCGGCGGGGCCGCCGGGGGCGTCCGGGCGGAAGGCGGCGCGGTCGGCGTCGACGACCCAGCGCGTGGAGCGGGTCGCGGCGCCGAAGCCGAAGCGGCCGTAGATCGGGGCCTCCATCGCGATGAGCACCGAGAAGGCGTGCTCGCGCTCGCGGGCGCGCGCGAGGTCGTCGGCCATCATGCGCGACAGCACGCCGCGGCGGCGGTGGGTGGGCAGCACGGTCACGGTGGAGACGGCGTTCACCGGCACCGGCCCGGCGCCCGGGAGGGTGACCTCGCTGGCGAAGGAGCGGAACGTTCCGACGACGCGGCCTCCGGCCTGCGCGCTCAGCAGCCGGTGCCCGGCGACGCGCTCGCCGTAGGCGCGCCGCGCCCGCTCGTCGGGGCGCGCCTCCAGGAAGCCGGCGCGCGAGACGGCGAAGAACTCCCCGGCGGCGGTGCTGTCGGCGGGGTCGATCTCGCGCAGGGCCACGTCGGTGCTCACCGGCAGGACCCTGTCACACGGCGAGGCGGGCGGGCCAGGCGGGCGGGCGGGCCGGATACCCTGCGGGCGTGACGGTCGCAGTGCGCGTGATCCCCTGCCTGGACGTCGACGCGGGCCGCGTCGTCAAGGGCGTCAACTTCACCGACCTGCGGGACGCGGGCGACCCGGTCGAGCTGGCCCGCCGCTACGACGCCGAGGGCGCCGACGAGCTGACCTTCCTCGACGTCACCGCCTCCTCGGGCTCGCGCGAGACGACGTACGACGTCGTGCGGCGCACCGCCGAGCAGGTGTTCATCCCGCTGACCGTCGGTGGCGGGGTGCGCTCGGTGGCGGACGTGGAGAAGCTGCTGCGCGCGGGTGCCGACAAGGTCGGCGTCAACACCGCGGCCATCGCCCGCCCCGAGCTCATCACCGAGATCGCCGGGCGCTTCGGCGCGCAGGTGCTGGTGCTCTCGGTCGACGCGCGGCGCACGCTGCCGGGGGAGCCGACGACGGCGTCCGGCTTCGAGGTGACCACCCACGGCGGGCGGCGGGGGACCGGCATCGACGCGGTCGAGTGGGCCGAGCGCGCCGCGCTGCTGGGGGCGGGGGAGATCCTGCTGAACTCCATGGACGCCGACGGCACCAAGGCGGGCTTCGACCTCGACATGCTCGCGCAGGTGCGCGCCCGGGTGGGCGTGCCGCTCATCGCCAGCGGGGGCGCGGGTGCCGCCGAGCACTTCCCGCCGGCCGTGGCGGCGGGCGCGGACGCGGTGCTGGCCGCCAGCGTCTTCCACTTCGGCCAGCTGGCGATCGGCGAGGTCAAGGACGCGCTGCGGGCCCACGGAGCCGTCGTCCGCTGAGCACCGGTGCCCCCGCCGGGCGCTCCCGCCGCCGTCCCGGTCAGCCGGGTTCGCCCAGCGGGTCGTCGTCCGCCGGGTAGCGGTCCAGGAAGCGCTGCACCGCGGCGGGCTGCCCGCCCACCTCGACGCGGGCGCGCGAGCGGCGGCCGAAGGCGTGCAGCAGCAGGTCACCGGGTTCACCGGTCAGGCTCACCGCGACCTCGGCGCTGCGCACCACCGCCCGCGGGCCGTCCGGGGTGACGAGCACGACGCCCGTGCCGGCCTGGCGGTAGGCCACCCGGCCCATGAGCCGCACGGTGCGCCACAGCGCGTGCGTCTCCGCGCCGGGCAGCCGCCGCGGCCGCCAGTCGTCCTGGGCGCGGCGGATGTCCTCGTGGTGGACGAAGAACTCGGCGCGGTTGACCAGCTCGTCCACCCCGCTCAGGCGCAGCGGCCCGCGCGGCCCGCTGCGCACCCCCTCCACGAGCTGGGTGAACGGCTGCTCGCGCAGCCGCGAGAGCACCAGCTCGCTGCGCCCGCGCAGCGGCGGCACCGCCGACCCGAGGGCGACGTCGGGGCGCGAGTCGCGCACGAGCAGGTGCACGAGCAGGTCGCGCACGTCCCAGCCCCGGCACAGCGTCGGTGCGTCGGGGCCGACGGCGAGGGCGGTGTCGCACAGCCCCTCGCGTTCGCGGCGGGCATCGGTGACGGGGGCCATGGCGGTGATCGTGCCACGGGGCGGGTGCGGCCACCGCCCCACCACCGGTGAGACCATGCACCGCGTGCCCGCCGAGACCGTGCCCGCCGAGACCGCCCCCACCGGGACCGCCCCCGCCGAGCGCCCCGCGCTGGACCCGGCCCTCGCCGCCCGGCTCAAGCGCGACCCCGCGGGCCTGGTCTGCGCCGTGGTCCAGCAGCACGACACCCGCGAGGTCCTCATGGTGGCCTGGATGGACGACGAGGCGCTGGCGCTGACCCTGAGCACCGGCCGGGCGACCTACTACTCGCGCAGCCGGCGGCAGCTGTGGCGCAAGGGCGACACCTCCGGGCACGTGCAGTGGGTCAAGTCCGTCGCGCTGGACTGCGACGGCGACGCGCTGCTGCTGGAGGTCGACCAGGTCGGCGCCGCCTGCCACACCGGTGAGCGCACCTGCTTCGACGCCGACCGGCTGCCCGCCGTCGTCGGCGTCGGCGAGGGCGCGTGAGCGCCGCCCGCGACCGCGGCCCCCTGCTGCTGGCCGGCGCGGCCGGCGCCGTCGTGGCGCTCGCGGCCGGCGCCCCGACGTGGGTGAGCGGGGCGGTGCAGACCGCGACGGGCACCGCCCGCGTCGTCGCCGACGGCCGCTCGGCCGCCCCGGTGGCCACCGCGCTCGCGCTCGTCGGCCTCGCCGCGGTCGTCGCGGGCGCCCTCGGGCGCCGGGTGGCCCGTGCGCTGGCGGCCGCGGTGCTCCTGGTCGCCGGGGTGGGCGTGGCGCTCTCCAGCGCCGCCGTCGCGACCTCCCCGCAGGCGGCGCTGGCCGCTCCGGCGCGCGCCGCCAGCGGCCGCACCGAGGTGCAGGTCGGCGAGGAGGTGCGGGTGCGCCCCTGGCCGCTGGTCTCGGCGGCCGGCGGCGGCGTGCTGGCCCTGGCGGGCGCGGGGGTGCTGGTCCGCTCGCGGCGCTGGCAGCAGGCCCCGGCGGGCTCGCGCTACGAGCGCGGCGCCACCCGCGCCGGGGTGCGGGGCGCGCCCCCCGCCCCGCAGGTGGCCCAGGACCCGGCCGCCGCGTGGGACTCCCTCACGCACGGCGACGACCCGACCGACCCGACCGACCCGACCGGCCCGACCGACCCGCCGGGCCCGACCGGGGCGGCGGGCCCCGCGGGCCCGGTGCGCTGAGCCGCGCGCCGCGCCCGCCGGTACGGTGGGAGCAGCACGTCCCGCGATCCCCGAGGAGCCTCCCGTGAGCAGCCAGCAGACGCCGTCGACCAGCCCGGAGCGCCGCGGCGTCGACGGTGCGGACATCGTCGACGAGCACGGCCACGGTCACAGCGTCGCCGCCTGGGCCGGGGTCGGCGTGTGCCTGGTGGGCTTCCTGGTGCTGTCCCTGGCCGTCGTGGGCACCAGTCTGGTGTGGGGCATCGTCGGCAGCGCGATCATCCTCGCCTCGCTCGTCGTGGCCGCCGTGCTGGCCAAGGCCGGCTACGGCGTCAAGACCGCCGACGGCCGCGCCGTCGGTGTCGGCCGCCCCCGCCACTGAGGCCGCCGGCGGCCGCCCCCGCCCGGGTGCGCCGCCGGGCCGGGGACGCGCGCACCCGCGGTCCCCGGCCGGGTCTACCCTCATCACCGTGACGGTCCTCGACGACATCCTGGCCGGCGTCCGCGAGGACATGGCGCAGCGCAAGGCGCTGACCACCCTCGACGAGCTCAAGGAGCGGGCGTACCGGCAGGTGCCCGCCAAGGACGCCCAGGGCCTGCTGAAGCCCCGCGACGCCGAGCAGCGCGGCGTCAAGGTCATCGCCGAGGTCAAGCGCCGCAGCCCCTCCAAGGGGGCGCTCGCGCAGATCCCGGACCCGGCCGCCCTGGCCGCCCAGTACGAGCTCGGCGGGGCCAGCGTCATCAGCGTCCTCACCGAGCAGCGGCGCTTCGGCGGCAGCCTCGACGACCTGCGCGCCGTGCGCTGCGCGGTCGACGTCCCCGTCCTGCGCAAGGACTTCGTCGTGGACTCCTACCAGCTGTGGGAGGCGCGCGCCTGGGGCGCCGACGTCGTCCTCCTCATCGTCGCCGCCCTCGAGCAGGAAGCCCTCGTGTCCCTCATCGAACGCACCCACTCCCTGGGCATGACCGCCCTCGTGGAGGTCCACACCGCCGAGGAGGTCGCCCGCGCCCTCGACGCCGACGCCCGCGTCGTCGGGGTGAACAACCGCGACCTCAAGACGCTGGAGGTGCGCAACAGCACCTTCGCCGACCTCGCCCCGCTGCTGCCGGAGACCGTCGTCAAGGTCGCCGAGTCCGGCGTGCAGGGCCCGCGCGACGTCGTCGAGTTCGCCCGCGCCGGTGCCGACGCCGTGCTGGTGGGGGAGACCCTCGTGCGCGGCGAGGACCCGCGCCGCGCCGTGGCCGACCTCGTCGCCGCGGGCGCCCACCCGGCCGTGCAGGCGGTGCGCCCGTGAGCACCGAGGCCCTCCCGACCGGCGACGCCCCCGCGCCCGCGCGCTCCTTCAGCGCCGAGCGCGGCCCGTACTTCGGCCGCTTCGGCGGCCGCTTCGTGCCCGAGGCGCTCGTGGCCGCCCTCGACGAGATCGCCGCGGCGCACGCGGCCGCGATGGCCGACGAGGGCTTCCTCGCCGAGCTCGCGGAGCTGCACCGCACGTACTCGGGGCGCCCCAGCATCATCACCGAGGTGCCGCGCTTCGCCGCCCACGCCGGCGGCGCCCGCCTGCTGCTCAAGCGCGAGGACCTCAACCACACCGGCTCGCACAAGATCAACAACGTGCTCGGCCAGGCGCTGCTCACGCGGCGCATGGGCAAGCGGCGGGTCATCGCCGAGACGGGCGCGGGCCAGCACGGCGTGGCGACCGCGACGGCCGCCGCGCTCATGGGCCTGGAGTGCACGGTCTACATGGGCGAGGAGGACACCCGCCGCCAGGCGCTCAACGTCGCCCGGATGCGGCTGCTGGGTGCCGAGGTCGTGCCCGTCACGGCCGGCAGCCGCACCCTCAAGGACGCCGTCAACGAGGCCTTCCGCGACTGGGTGGCCTCGGTGGACACCACGCACTACGTCTTCGGCACCGTCGCCGGCCCGCACCCCTTCCCGGTCCTGGTGCGCGACCTGCAGCGCGTCGTGGGCGTGGAGGCCCGCGCCCAGGTGCAGGAGATCGTGGGCCGGCTACCGGACGCGGTCCTGGCGTGCGTGGGCGGCGGCTCGAACGCGATCGGCATCTTCCACGCCTTCCTCGACGACCCCTCGGTGGCCCTGCACGGCTACGAGGCGGGCGGCGACGGGGTGGAGACCGGCCGCCACGCGGCCTCCATCACCGGCGGGGGGACGGGCGTCTTCCAGGGCGCCCGCCAGTTCGTGCTGCAGGACGAGGACGGGCAGACGGTGGAGTCGCACTCGATCTCCGCCGGCCTGGACTACCCCGGGGTCGGCCCCGAGCACGCCTGGCTCGCCGACACCGGCCGGGCCAGCTACCACCCGATCACCGACGCGCAGGCGATGGACGCCTTCAAGCTGCTGTGCCGCACCGAGGGCATCATCCCGGCCATCGAGAGCTCGCACGCCCTCGCCGGCGCCCTGCAGCTGGGCCGCGAGCTCGGCCCGGACGCCGTGCTGCTGGTGAGCCTGTCCGGGCGCGGCGACAAGGACGTCGACACCGCCGCCCGCTGGTTCGGGCTGGTCAGCGACGCCGACCTCGTGGCGTCGGAGGCGCGGCGCGTCGCGGACGCGCCCGAGGACACCGAAGGATCGGGTTGGTGAGCAGCTCCGTGACCAGCACCACGTCCGGCACCGCGTCGGGCACCGCGTCCGGCCGGCGGTCCACCGCGGCCGCCGCGGTCGACCGCGCCAAGGCCGAGGGCCGCGCCGCCCTCGTGGCGTACCTGCCCGTCGGCTTCCCCGACGTCGACGCCTCGATCGCGGCCGCCAAGGCCGCCGTCGCCGGCGGGGCGGACGTCGTCGAGCTCGGCCTGCCGTACTCCGACCCCACGATGGACGGCGCGACGATCCAGCGCGCCGTCGACGCGGCCCTGGCCGCGCGCACCCGCCCGGCCGACGTGCTGCGCGCCGTCGAGGAGGTCGCGGCCACGGGCGCCGCCGTGCTCGTCATGACGTACTGGCCGCCGGTGGACCGCTACGGCGTGGACCGCTTCGCGGCCGACCTCGCCGCCGCGGGCGGGGCCGGGCTCATCACGCCCGACCTCATCCCCGACGAGGCCGGCGCCTGGCTGGCCGCCAGCGACGCCCACGACCTCGAGCGGGTCTTCCTCGTCGCCCCCAGCTCCACCGACGCCCGGCTGGCGATGACCGCGGGCGCGTGCCGCGGCTTCGTCTACGCGGCCTCGTTGATGGGCGTCACAGGAACGCGTGCCACCGTGGGCGCGGGGGCCGGCGAGCTGGTGCGCCGCACCCGCGCGGCCGGTGCCGAGCGGGTGTGCGTCGGGCTCGGCGTCTCCACCCGGGAGCAGGCGGCGCAGGTGGCCGGCTACGCCGACGGCGTCATCGTCGGCTCGGCGTTCGTCCAGCGGCTGCTGGACGCCGACGGCGCGGCCGCGGGTGCGCGCGCGGTCGCCGAGCTGGCCGAGCAGCTGGCCGAGGGCGTCCGCTCGGGAGCCGCGGCCGGCTGACGCGCACCGCCGTCCCCGGCCCGAGACCACCAGGCCCCGGACGGGGCGAGTCGCGCAGAGGAGAGACGTTGAGCAGCAAGAAGCGCCCCGGTGGCAACCCGGCCCGCGCGGCGGAGGCCGAGGAGGCGCGCGCGGCCCGCCAGGCCAGGGCGGCGGCGATGCGCCGGCGCGAGGCGGCCCGTGAGCGCAGCCGCCGCGTCGTGCTCCTCACGCTCGCCGTGGTCGTCGTCCTGGCGCTCGTGGCCACCGTGGTCGTCCTCGTCCAGCGCCAGCGCGAGGCCGCCACGACCACCGAGGGCGCGACCCCGCCGGGCGTGACCGCCGACGACGGCGGCTACGTGCTGCCCGGCACCCCCGCCGCGGGCGCGCCGAGGCTGGACATCTGGCTGGACTACCAGTGCCCGGTCTGCAAGCAGTTCGAGGAGGTCAGCGGCGCGGTCTACCCGCAGCTGGCGGCCGAGGGCAAGGCCGAGGTCGTCGTCCACACGCTGAGCTTCCTCGACGACCGGCTGGGCAACGACGCCTCCGAGCGCGCCGCGGAGGGGGCCGCGGCCGCCGCCGCGCAGGGGAGGTTCGTCGAGTACACCCAGCAGGTCTTCGCCCACCAGCCCGAGCGGGAGGGCGCCGGCTTCACCGACGACGAGCTGCAGCAGTTCGCCGACGACGCCGGCGTCGCGGACGTCGAGGCCTGGCGGGCGTCCCTGGACAGCCACGAGTACGTCGGCTTCGTGCGCCGCGTGCAGGCCGCGATGGACGCCCAGGAGGTCGCCGGCACCCCGACCGTGCGCCTGACCAGGGCCGACGGCACGGTCGTGGACATCTCCCAGCCCAGCCAGGGCGGCGACGGCAGCATCGCCCAGCTGCTCGGCGCGGACGGCGCGCGCTTCCTGGCCGACCAGGTCGCGGCCGCGACGGCGGCCCCGTGATCGGCGCGGCCGCCCCGACGGCGATCCCCAGCCCGACGCAGGCGGTCTGGCACCTGGGCCCGGTGCCGCTGCGCGCCTACGCGCTGTGCATCGTGCTCGGCATCGTCCTCGGCGTGCTCATCGCCGAGCGCCGCTGGCGGGCCAAGGGCGGCCGGCCGGACTTCGTCCTCGACGCGGCGGTGTGGGCGGTGCCGCTGGGCGTCGTCGGCGCCCGGCTGTACCACGTGGTCACCTCTCCGCAGGCGTACTTCGGCGCCGGCGGGGAGCCGGTGCGCGCGCTGTACCTGTGGGAGGGCGGCCTGGGCATCTGGGGCGCCGTCGCCGGCGGCGCCCTCGGCGCCTGGATCGCCTGCCGGCGCGCGGGCTACCGCCTGGCGCCGCTGGCCGACGCGATGGCCCCGGGCCTGCTGGTGGCCCAGGCCCTCGGGCGCTGGGGCAACTGGTTCAACAACGAGCTGTACGGGCGGGCCACCGACCTGCCGTGGGCCCTGACGGTCCACGCGTGGGACGCGGCGGCCGGCGAGGCCGTCACCGGCGCCGACGGGCAGCCGGTCGTGCTGGGCACCTTCCACCCGACCTTCCTCTACGAGTCGCTGTGGTGCCTGCTGGCGGCCGCCGCCGTCGTGCTGGCCGACCGCCGCTGGCGGCTGGTCCACGGGCAGGCCTTCTGGCTCTACGTCGCCCTCTACACCGCGGGGCGCTCGGTGTTCGAGGCGCTGCGCGTCGACGAGGCCAACACGATCGGTCCGCTGCGGGTCAACCAGTGGGTCGCCGGGGTCGCCCTCCTGCTGGCCCTGGCGGCGCTGGTGCGCTCGCGCCGCCGGCACCGCGACGAGCGCGGTCGGGACGAGCCGCTGGAGCGGGTACCCTCCTCGGGGTCACCGACGGCCACCAGCCCGTCGGAGGACCTCGCGCAGCAGGGCGGTGAACCGACCGTGATCGACCCTGCGCGGCGCACCTCAGCGGGGAGCGACCCGCAGGATTCGTGATCGTCCGGTGACGTCGGAGTGCGCCTGAGCACCGCGTCACGGGCGTTACAGTGAGGTGAACGCGGGCCAGCGCCGTCCCCCGTTCGAGGTGTGCACCTCCCAGGTGCGCACCTCGTCTCGAAGCAGCCCACCCGGCTCGGAGAGACGACACGCTCGAAGAGACCCGTCGAGAGACCCCCTGTCCACCGAGGTCCTCGGACCTCTCTGCGAGGACGGTGCACTTCATGTCGCATTCCCCCGCGTCGCACCAGACACCCCGTCCGGCCCAGGCGGTCCGGCCCCTGCCGTTCACGTCCTTCCCGCCGGACGCCGGTCTCTACGACCGCGCCGCCGAGCACGACGCCTGCGGCGTCGCCTTCGTCGCCACCATGCGCGGCGAGCCCGGCCACGACATCGTCGACCACGCGCTGACCGCGCTGCGCAACCTGGACCACCGCGGCGCCGTGGGTGCCGAGACGAACACCGGTGACGGTGCCGGCATCCTCACCCAGGTCCCCGACGAGTTCCTGCGCGCCGTCACGGCGGAGCTGGGCATCGAGCTGCCCGCCGCCGGCGCCTACGCCGTCGGCAACGCCTTCCTGCCCGTGGACCCGCAGCAGCGGGCCGAGGCCGTGCGCCGCATCGAGGAGATCGCCCACGAGGAGCGGGTCGACGTCCTCGGCTGGCGCGACGTCCCGGTGACCGCCGACCTCGTGGGGGCGCAGGCGCGCGCCTGCATGCCCTTCTTCGCGCAGCTGTTCGTCGCCGGGCGGGCGGGGGAGAGCGGCATCGACCTCGACCGGCGCGTCTACGCGCTGCGCAAGCGCTCCGAGCGCGAGCTCGGCGTGTACTTCCCGTCGCTGTCGGCGCGCACCATCGTCTACAAGGGCATGCTCACCACCGGTCAGCTGGAGCCCTTCTTCCCGGACCTGTCCGACCGGCGCTTCACCAGCGAGATCGGCCTGGTCCACTCCCGCTTCTCGACCAACACCTTCCCGAGCTGGCCGCTGGCGCACCCCTTCCGCACCATCGCGCACAACGGCGAGATCAACACCGTCAAGGGCAACCGCAACTGGACCGCCGCGCGCGAGTCGACGATGAGCACCCCGCTCATCCCCGGCGACGTGCAGCGCCTGGGCCCGGTCTGCGCGACCGAGGGCTCGGACTCCGCCTCCTTCGACGAGGTCCTGGAGCTGCTGCACCTGGCGGGGCGCTCGCTGCCGCACGCGGTGCTGATGATGATCCCCGAGGCGTGGGAGAACAACACCGAGATGGACCCGGCCCGCCGGGCCTTCTACGAGTTCCACTCGATGTTCTCCGAGCCCTGGGACGGGCCGGCCAACCTGACCTTCACCGACGGCACCCTCGTCGGCTGCGTCCTGGACCGCAACGGCCTGCGCCCCTCGCGCTACTGGGTCACCGACGACGGCCTGGTCGTGCTGGCCTCCGAGACCGGCGTGCTCGACCTGGACCCCGCCTCGATCGTCACCCGCGGACGCGTCGCCCCCGGCAAGATGTTCCTCGTCGACACCGCCGCCGGGCGCATCGTCGACGACGAGGAGATCAAGGCCGAGCTGGCCGCCGCCCAGCCGTACGCCGAGTGGCTCAAGAAGGTCGTGCACCTGGGCGACCTGCCGCCCCGCGAGCACGTCGTGCACAGCCACGCCTCGGTGACCCGCCGCCAGCAGACCTTCGGCTACACCGAGGAGGAGCTGCGGCTCATCCTGGCGCCGATGGCCCGCTCCGCGGCCGAGCCGATCGGCTCGATGGGCTCCGACACCCCCCTCGCGGTGCTCTCGGAGCGCCCGCGGCTGCTCTTCGACTACTTCACCCAGCTGTTCGCGCAGGTCACCAACCCGCCGCTGGACGCCATCCGCGAGGAGCTCGTCACCTCGCTGATCACCGCGGCCGGCCCGCAGCAGAACTTCCTGGGCGAGTCGCCGGCGCACTGCCACCAGCTGGTGCTGCCCTTCCCGGTCGTCGACAACGACGAGCTGGCCAAGATCGTCCACATCGACAGGGACCGCCGCAACCCCGGCCGCACGACGCACACCGTCAAGGGGCTGTACCGGGTGGCCGGCGGCGGCGCGGAGCTGGCCCGGCGCATCGAGGAGATCCGCGCGGAGGTCTCGCGCGCGATCGCCGACGGCGCGGTCTTCGTCGTGCTCTCCGACCGCGACTCCAACGCCGAGTTCGCGCCGATCCCCTCGCTGCTGCTCACCAGCGCGGTGCACCACCACCTGGTGCGCCAGAAGCTGCGCACCCAGGTCGGCCTGGTCGTGGAGGCCGGCGACGTGCGCGAGGTGCACCACGTCGCGCTGCTCATCGGCTACGGCGCGGCCGCGATCAACCCGTACCTGGCGATGGAGACCGTCGAGGACCTCGTCCGCAACGGCGTGATCACCAACGTCGACGCCCAGACCGCGGTGCGCAACCTCATCAAGGCGCTCGGCAAGGGCGTGCTGAAGGTCATGTCGAAGATGGGCATCTCGACGGTGGCCTCCTACCGCGGCGCGCAGGTCTTCGAGGCCCTGGGGCTCTCGCAGACCCTCGTCGACGAGTACTTCACCGCCACCACCTCCCGCCTGGGCGGCGTCGGCCTCGACGTCCTCGCCGAGGAGGTCGCCCAGCGCCACCGCCTGGCCTACCCCCTCGAGGGGCAGGAGCGCGCCCACCGCCGGCTGGAGACCGGTGGGGAGTACCAGTGGCGCCGCGAGGGCGAGCCGCACCTGTTCGACCCCGAGACGGTCTTCCAGCTGCAGCACTCCACCCGCCAGCGCAACGAGGCCCTCTTCCGCAAGTACACCTCCCGGGTGGACGAGCAGTCCGAGCGGCTCATGACGCTGCGCGGCCTGCTGCAGCTGAAGAAGGGCGCGCGCGAGCCCGTCCCGCTCGACGAGGTCGAGCCCGTCAGCGAGATCGTCAAGAGGTTCAACACCGGGGCGATGAGCTACGGCTCCATCAGCCAGGAGGCCCACGAGGTCCTCGCGGTCGCCATGAACCGCCTCGGCGGGCGCTCCAACTCCGGTGAGGGCGGCGAGGACGTCGACCGCCTCTACGACCCGGAGCGCACCTCCAGGGTCAAGCAGATCGCCTCCGGCCGCTTCGGCGTGACGAGCAACTACCTCACCTCGGCGACCGACCTGCAGATCAAGGTCGCCCAGGGCGCCAAGCCCGGCGAGGGCGGTCAGCTGCCCGGGCACAAGGTCTACCCGAACATCGCCAGGACCCGGCACTCCACGCCCGGCGTCGGGCTCATCTCGCCGCCGCCGCACCACGACATCTACTCCATCGAGGACATCGCCCAGCTCATCCACGACCTCAAGAACGCGAACCCGGCCGCCCGGGTCCACGTCAAGCTCGTCTCCGAGGTCGGGGTCGGCACGGTCGCCACGGGCGTGTCCAAGGCCAAGGCCGACGTCGTGCTCATCTCCGGTGCGGACGGCGGGACGGGCGCGGCCCCGCTGACCAGCCTCAAGCACGCCGGCGGTCCCTGGGAGCTCGGCCTGGCCGAGACCCAGCAGACCCTCGTCGTCAACGGGCTGCGCGACCGGATCGTCGTCCAGGTCGACGGGCAGTTCAAGACCGGCCGCGACGTCGTCATCGCCGCCCTGCTCGGGGCGGAGGAGTTCGGCTTCGCGACCGCTCCGCTGGTCGTCTCCGGCTGCATCATGATGCGGGTCTGCCAGCTGGACACCTGCCCGGTCGGGGTGGCCACCCAGAACCCGGAGCTGCGGGCGCGCTTCACCGGCAAGGCCGAGTACATCGTCAACTTCTTCGAGTTCGTCGCCCAGGAGGTGCGCGAGCTGCTGGCCTCGCTGGGCTTCCGCTCGGTCGAGGAGGCCGTCGGCCACGTCGAGGTCCTCGACACCCGCCGCGCGGTCGCGCACTGGAAGGCCTCCGGCCTGGACCTGGCGCCGATCCTGCACGCGCCGGTGCCGCCGGAGGGCTCGACGCTGCACCGCTCGCAGGAGCAGGACCACGGCCTGGAGAAGGCGCTGGACCACGTCCTCGTGGAACGGGCCAGCGGGGCGCTGCGCGACGGCACCCCGGTGCGCATCGAGCTGCCCGTGCGCAACGTCAACCGCACCGTCGGCACCCTGCTGGGCCACGAGGTGACCAAGCGGTACGGCGAGCAGGGGCTGCCCGAGGGCACGATCGACGTGACGTTCACGGGCTCCGCCGGCCAGTCGCTGGGCGCCTTCCTGCCCCGCGGCATCACGCTGCGGCTGTTCGGCGACGCCAACGACTACGTCGGCAAGGGCCTGTCCGGCGGCACGGTCGTGGTGCGCCCCGACCGCGCCTCGGGCTCGCGCGAGCGCGACATCGTCGCGGGCAACGTCATCGGCTACGGCGCGACGAGCGGTTCGCTCTTCCTGCGCGGCGAGGTCGGGGAGCGCTTCTGCGTGCGCAACTCCGGTGCCACCGCCGTCGTCGAGGGCGTCGGCGACCACGCGCTGGAGTACATGACCGGCGGCGAGGTCGTCGTCCTCGGACGGGTCGGGCGCAACGTGGCCGCGGGCATGTCCGGCGGCTTCGCCCACGTGCTCGACCTCAAGGAGAGCCGCGTCAACCGCGACATGGTCGACGTCCAGCCGATGGACGACGAGGCCGCGGCCCGCGTGCACGACCTGCTCGTGGCCCACCGCGAGCACACCGACTCCACCACCGCCGCCAGGCTGCTCTCCGACTGGGGCGCCGCCCGGCAGCGGTTCTCGACGATCGTCCCGCGGGACTACCGCCGCGTCATGGAGGTGCGGGCCAAGGCCGTCAGCGACGGCCTGGCCCCCGACTCCGAAGCGGTCCTGACCCGCATCATGGAGGCTTCTCATGGTTGATCCCCGCGGGTTCCTCACCGTCCGCGAGCGCGAGCTGCCGCCGCGGCGCCCGGTGCCGCTGCGGCTCATGGACTGGCGCGAGGTCTACGAGAAGCAGGACCTCGCGACCCTGCAGCGCCAGGCGGGCCGCTGCATGGACTGCGGCATCCCGTTCTGCCACAACGCCTGCCCGCTGGGGAACCTCATCCCCGAGTGGAACGACCTGGTCAACCGCGGTGACATGCGCGAGGCCATCGAGCGCCTGCACGCGACGAACAACTTCCCCGAGTTCACGGGGAAGCTGTGCCCGGCACCGTGCGAGTCGGCCTGCGTGCTCGGCATCAACCAGCCGCCGGTGACGATCAAGCAGGTCGAGGTGATGATCGCGGAGAACGCCGCCGACAACGGCTGGCTGGAACCGCGCGTGCCCGAGCGGCTGACCGGCAAGACGGTCGCCGTCGTCGGCTCCGGCCCCGCCGGGCTGGCCGCCGCGCAGCAGCTGACCCGCGCCGGTCACACCGTCGCCGTCTACGAGCGCGACGACAAGATCGGCGGGCTGATGCGCTACGGCATCCCCGAGTTCAAGATGGAGCGCTCGGTCCTGGACCGCCGCCTGGCGCAGATGGAGGCCGAGGGCACCCGCTTCCGCCCGGGCGTCGACATCGGCACCGACATCACCGGCGAGCAGCTGCGCGACCGCTACGACGCCGTCGTGGTGGCCACCGGCGCGACCCAGTGGCGCGACGTCGACCTGCCCGGCCGCCAGCTGGAGGGCATCCACCAGGCGATGCGGTACCTGCCGCCGACCAACCGCGTGGCGGTCGGCGAGGAGCGCCCGGCGGACTACCTCGACGCGGCCGGTCTGGACGTCGTGATCATCGGCGGCGGCGACACCGGCTCGGACTGCCACGGCACCGCGCTGCGCCAGGGCGCGCGCTCGGTGACGCAGCTGGACATCTACCCCCAGGCCCCCGGCGACCGCACCGAGGGCGAGCCGTGGCCGACGATGCCGAAGGTGTTCAGCGTCTCCTCCTCCCACGAGGAGGGCGGCGAGCGGCGCTTCTCCGCCTCGACGCAGGCGTTCATCGGCGACGAGCACGGGCGCGTGAAGGCGCTGCGCATCGTCGAGGTGCGCAAGGTCGACGGCGTGTGGACGCCCGTGGAGGGCACCGAGCAGGACCTGCCGGCGCAGATGGTGCTGTTGGCCATCGGCTTCACCGGGCCCGAGCAGGGCGGCCTGGTCTCCCAGCTGGGCCTGGCGCCGGACGCGCGGACCCGCTTCAGCCGCACCGCCGGCTACGCGACGTCCACGCCGGGCGTCTTCGTCGCGGGTGACGCCGGCCGCGGGCAGTCGCTCATCGTCTGGGCGATCGCCGAGGGCCGGGCGTGCGCCGCGGCCGTCGACGAGTACCTCATGGGCGACACCGCCCTGCCCTCGCCGATCCGGGCGGACGCGGTCCCGCTGACCGCCTGACGCCCCGGACCCGCACGGGGCCCCACGAGCCCGCCGCACGTGCCGCCGACCCGCCCCGAGCCGGTCAGCGCGCGCGCGGCGGGCTCGTGTAGTACCGGGTGAGCCACTGGCTCAGCCCGTCCAGGCCGGGGAAGAGCACGCGCTCGGTGATGTTGGCCTGGTCCAGCCGCTCGCGCACCTGCGGCTTCAGCCGCGCGCTGACGACGACGCGGCGCACCATCGGCGGCTCGGCCGCCACCAGCCACTCGTCGGTGCGCTCGGCGGCCGAGGAGAGCACCGAGAAGCTCGCGTACTGGTTGACGATCCGGTCGTCCAGCGAGGGCGGCTCGAAGAAGACCAGGAACGGATCGCCGTGCAGGCCGTCGAAGGCGGCCAGGTCCGGGGCGACCTCGCCGAGCTGGTCCACGGTCAGCTGCGCCCCGCCCGAGCTCGCCAGCACCTCGCGCAGCGCGGGGGGCAGCCGCCGGTGGGCCGCCACGAAGTCGGCCGACCACACGGCGCCGTCGACGTCGTGGCGGGCGACGTCGGCGGTGGCGAAGTGCAGCGCCACCAGGGGGGAGTAGGTCCAGTCCAGCACGCGCGTCGGCAGGCCGTGGTGCTGGGCCAGGGTCAGCCACTCCCAGTCGCTGTCCTGGCGCTTGAACGGCATCCGCGAGTACTTGCGGAAGTTGCGCAGCAGGTCGCCCTCGCGCTCGGCGCTGCCCAGCCGCTGCACCGACGTCAGCAGGGCGAAGGAGGCGTCGGCCGTCCCGCGGTGGACGATCGAGGCGTGGTAGCGCCCCGCCCGCTCCGGCCAGGGGTCGGTGAAGAGCAGGTCGTGCAGCTCCGCCCAGCTGCCGGGCACGACGGTGGGCGCGTCGGCGGCCACCGGCAGCGCGGGCCGGTCGGGACGCTGCAGCGGGTCGGGCTGGTGGGGCGGGCGCAACGGGAGGTCCTCCGGGAGGGGTGCACGGGCGGCCCCGTCTCGACCGTGCTCCCATCCTGCCCCCGGGCCGCGCCGCGCGCCGCCCGGCGACCTCACCAGCCGGCGACGGTCTCGCGGTCGTAGCTCCACACGGCGCTGTCGTTGATGACGGTCACGTCGGCGGCGTGCCCGGACAGCCCGCGGGCCGCGGCGGCCTCGGTGACGCGCTCCAGGGCGCGCTGGGCGGCGCCCTCGGCGTCCAGGCCGTCGCCGTCGACGCTGATGACCACGTCGTGCTCGGGGGCGTCGACGGCCTCGACGCGCGGGTGCGCGGAGTGCAGGTCGGCGACGAGGCCGGCCAGCGCGCCCGCGGGCCACTCGCCGTCCTCGTGCAGGCGCACGTAGACCGCGTACTCGTGCTCCATGCCCTCCTCGATGAGCCCGTCGATCTCCTCGTCGATGCGGGCGTCGAGCTGCTCCTCGGTCTTCTCGTCGTTCACGCGGGACAGCATCGCAGCCGGGCCGGGCGCGCGCCCGTCGCCACCCCCGGACGGGGGACGGGTGCCCGTCGCACGCTCGTCACGAACCCGTCACGCGCCGGTGACGCGCCCCGGCGGCGAGCGCGGCGGCGGGCGGCATAGGGTCGGACCATGCGCAGAGCGAAGATCGTCTGCACCCTGGGGCCGGCCGTGGCCGGTACCGAGAGGTTGCGGTCCCTGGTGGACGCCGGGATGGACGTCGCCCGGATGAACCTGAGCCACGGCTCCCACGACGACCACCGGGCCAACTTCGAGGGGGTGCGGGCCGCGGCCGAGGCGACCGGCCGCTCCGTCGCCGTCCTCGCCGACCTGCAGGGGCCGAAGATCCGCCTCGGCAGGTTCGCCGACGGCCCGCACGACCTGGCGGTCGGTGACGTCTTCACGATCACCACCGAGGACGTCGTGGGCACGAAGGAGGTGTGCTCGACGACCTACGCGGGACTGCCCGGCGACGTGTCGGTCGGCGACCGGATCCTCATCGACGACGGCAAGGTCGGCCTGGAGGTCACCGCCGTCGAGGGGCCGCGCGTGACCACGCGCGTGACCGTGCCCGGCCCGGTGAGCAACAACAAGGGCATCAACCTGCCCGGGGTCGCCGTCAGCGTGCCCGCGCTGAGCGAGAAGGACGTCGAGGACCTGCGCTTCGCGCTGCGCCTGGGCGTCGACCTCGTCGCCCTGAGCTTCGTGCGCTCGGCCGCCGACGCCGACGACGTGCACCGGATCATGGACGAGGAGGGCGTGACCGTCCCGATCATCGCCAAGGTCGAGAAGCCGCAGGCCGTCGAGAACCTGCGCGAGGTCGTCGCGGCCTTCGACGGCATCATGGTCGCCCGCGGCGACCTGGGCGTGGAGCTGCCGCTGGAGGAGGTCCCGCTCGTCCAGAAGCGCGCCGTCGAGCTGGCCCGCCGCCAGGCCAAGCCGGTCATCGTCGCCACCCAGATGCTCGAGTCGATGATCAGCGCCCCGCGGCCCACCCGCGCGGAGGCCTCCGACTGCGCCAACGCCGTCCTCGACGGCGCCGACGCCCTCATGCTCTCGGGCGAGACGAGCGTCGGGGCCTTCCCGTACGAGGCCGTGCGCACCATGGCCCGCATCATCGAGAACACCGAGACCCACGGCGCGGACCGCATCGCGGCGCTCGGGACGGTCCCGCACACCAAGGGCGGCGCCATCACGCTGGCCGCGGCCGAGATCGGCAAGCAGCTCGACGCCAAGCTGCTGGTGACCTTCACCCAGTCCGGCGACTCCGCGCGGCGGTTGTCCCGCCTGCGCTCGGGCATCCCGCTGGTGGCCTTCACCGCCGAGGAGACCACGCGTCGCCGGCTGGCGCTGTCGTGGGGCGTGGAGCCGCAGTACGCGGCGTTCATCAGCACCACCGACGAGATGGTCAAGGAGGTCGACTCCCGGCTGCGGGAGATGGGCCGCTGCGTCGAGGGCGACCTCGTGGTCATCGTCGCCGGTGCCCCTCCGGGGATCATCGGCTCGACCAACGCCGTGCGGGTGCACCGCATCGGCGACGCGACCTCCGGGGTCTCCAGCGCCTACGCCTGAGCACCGGCCGCGACGCGCGAGCGCCCGCCGCCCGAGGGTCCTCTCGGGCGG
>NZ_JBJLSF010000087.1:0-20943 GCF_050871885.1 Kineococcus aridisoli
GTCGGCAGCGTCGCCGCACCGCACAGCGAGGCGACCGGCCCGTCGCGGAACGACAGCGCCGGGGGGCCCCCCCCCGCCCCCCCCCCCCCCGGGCCCTGGGCGCCCGGCCGGGCGGGGACGACCTCCAGCGGCCGCGCCAGGCGCAGCGTGGCCAGGTCCTCCACGGCGCCGAGCACCTCGACCGTGGCGGCCGCCAGGGCGCCCACCTGCTCGCGGTGCGCGCCCTGGCGGCGCTCGGCGCGGGCCGCGACCACGGGCGCGGCGACGACGGCGACGAGCAGGCCGGGCAGCGCGGCCGGCGGGAACCACGGCGAGGCCAGCGCCGAGGCGAACGCGGCCACGAGCACCGCCAGGAGCGTCACCGCCACCGGGTGGCGGAAGCGCAGCAGCCCGTCCACCCGGGCGTCGACGTCCTCGACCAGCTGCACGAGCAGCTCGCCGGAGCGGCCGGAACGCCTGCGCAGCAGGGGTCCCGGCAGGCGCGGCACGAGCGCGGCGACGACGTCGGAGCGCCAGCGGGCCAGCCGCGCGAAGGCCGTGTCGTGGCTGAGCAGGCGCTCGGCGTAGGCCAGCAGCGGGCGGGCGGTGGCGCTGGCGCGCACGACCACCGCGGCCACCGACAGCGTCAGGACCGGGGGGCGGCCCGCCGCGGTCACCAGCAACCAGGTCGCCGCGGCCGTCAGCGTCGTGGCGGCCAGCACCGCGGCGGCGCCGGCGGCCACCGCGAGCGGCCCGCGACCGCGGCGCAGCCGGACCGCGGCGGTGGGCGCGGCGGCACCGGAGGTGCTCGGTGCGACGGCGGCGCGCGGTGCGGTGGCGGCGCGCGCGGCGCGGGTGTCAGCGAGGCTGCCGGCGGGGGTGCTCTCGGGTGCGGCGGTGGGCGCGGCGGGGCGGGTGAGCGTGGTGGTGCGGTCGGCGGCCGCCAGCAGCGCGGGGCGGTGCGCGACGACGAGCACCGCGCAGCCGTGCGCGCGGGCCAGCTCGCGCAGGCTCGCCACGACGGCCCGCTCGGCGCCGGGGTCGAGGTGGGCGGTGGGCTCGTCGAGGACGAGGCGGTCGGCGCCGGTGCGCACGGACAGGAAGGTGCGGGCCAGCGCCACGCGCTGGCGCTGGCCGGCCGACAGCCCGGCGGCGTCCTCCCCGAGCGGCGTCGCGGGGTCCAGTTCGGCGGCCGCCGCGGCCGCCAGCGCCCAGGCCACGTCCTCCTGGCCCACCCGCCGGCCGGCGCGCACGGCCTCGTCCACGGTCGTGGCGTGCGGGAAGGACGGCCGCTGCGGCAGGTGCGCCAGGGTGTCCAGGCGGTGGCCGACCTCGCCGGCGTCGGGGACCAGGACGCCGGCGGCGACCCGCGCGAGCGTCGACTTGCCGGCGCCGCTCGTGCCGGCGAGGGCGTGCAGCTCGCCGGGGGCGACGTCGAGGTCGGCGCCGTCGACGACGGGGCTGCCGTCCGCGCGCCGCACGAGCACCCCGCGCAGGCGCAGGCCCGGGACCCCGCCGCCCGCGGGCACGGGCGCCGGGGTGGCCGGGCGGGCGGTGAGGACCGCGTCGACGTCGTCGACGACGGCCGCGGCGTCGGCGGAGTCGTGGAAGCGGGCGCCCACCTCGCGCAGCGGCCGGTAGGCCTCGGGCGCCAGCAGGATGACGAGCAGGGCGGTGCCCAGGTCCAGGGTCCCGCCCGCCAGCCGCATCCCGGCGGTCACGGCCACCAGGCCCACCGACAGCGTCCCGACGAGGTCGAGGGCGGTGGAGGACAGGAACGCCAGGCGCAGCACGGACATCGTGGCCCGGCGGGAGGCGTCGGTGACGGCGGCCACGGACTCCACCTGCCGCTGCGCGCGGCGGTGCGCGCGCAGCGTCGGCAGACCGCGCACGACGTCGAGGAAGTGCGCCGAGAGCACCCGCTGCAGCTGCCACTGGCGGTCCGCGCGCGCCTGGGTCGCCTTGCCGAGCAGGATCGCGAACACCGGGACCAGCGGCAGGGTCAGCGCGACCGTGATCGCCGACTCGAGGTCGACCACCAGCAGCACGAGCACCACCGCCGGCGGCAGCAGCACCCCCGGCACCAGCGCCGGCAGGTACCGGGTGAACCAGCCGTCGAGGGCGGGCAGGCCCTGGGTGAGCACGGCGGCCAGGCGCGCGCTGCCGAAGCGCTCCACCCACGCCGGGCCCAGCTGCAGCGCGCGGGCCAGCACCTGCGAGCGCAGGTCGGTGCGCACGGCGGTCGCGGTGCGCTGGGCCAGGCGGGCCGCGGCCCAGGAGGCCGCGACGCGGCCGGCGAGCGTCGCGGCGAGCAGGACGAGGGCGGAGCGCGCGCCGGCGCCGCTCCACAGCGCGACGACGAGGTCGGCCAGGGCGAGCGCCTGCACGAGGAGCAGGGTGGCCGAGACGACCTCGACGGCGGCGATCGCGGCGATGCCGCGCCGCGCCGGGCGGGCGTGGCGCAGCAGCCGCGGGTCGACCGGGCCCCTGCGCCGCCGGGGCGCGGGAGCCCCGTCCCCGGCCGGGGCCGCGGCCGCCGACGACGGTGACGCCGCCGACGGTGACGCCGCCGACGGTGACGACGTCGGAGCCGGAGCCGACGCCGCGGACGCGGGGGCCGTGGGGGAGGGGGCCGCGGGGGAGGGGACGGGGCGGCTCACCGCGCCGCGCCGGCGCGCGCCGGGAGGCGCCGCGCGGCCCGGGGGCCGAAGCCCGTGGCCACGCGCCGGCGGAAGACCCAGTACGACCACAGCTGGTAGGCCACCACGCCGGGCAGGACGACGACGCCGACGACCGTGATGAGCTGCAGCGCCCCCTCGGAAGCGGCGGCGCCGCGCAGGGTGACGTCGGCGCCGGCGCCGAGGGTGCTCGGCAGGAGGACGGCGGCCCCTGCCGCCAGGTGCGCGGTGAACACCGCCACGACGCTACCGGCGAGCGCCAGCGAGGTCGCCGCGAAGGCCACCGCCTCGGCGCCGCGCCAGGCGGCGACGGCCGTGACGGCCATGAGCAGCGCGGTCGCGGCGACGGCCGGGTGCCCGGCGGCGATGAAGACGGCCAGCGCGACGACGACGAGCACGGGGGCGGTGGCCACCGCCAGCCGGCGCGCGCGCACCCGCACGACGCCGGTGGTGCGCAGCGCCAGGAAGGTCGCCCCGTGCACGGTGGCCAGCAGCAGGCCGGCGAAGCCGCCGAGCACGGCCCACGGCTGCACCAGCGGCTCCAGCGTGCGGGTCAGTCCACCGCCGTGCACCTCGCCGTCGGCGGACAGCGCCAGGCCGGAGACCAGTGCGCCCAGGACGGCGCCCCACGTGGTGGCCAGCAGCAGCGAGGAGGCGGCCAGGAAGGCGTCGCAGCGCGCGTGCCAGGAG
This sequence comes from Kineococcus aridisoli, assembly GCF_050871885.1. Classification (NCBI taxonomy): domain Bacteria; kingdom Bacillati; phylum Actinomycetota; class Actinomycetes; order Kineosporiales; family Kineosporiaceae; genus Kineococcus; species Kineococcus aridisoli. The sequence continues at coordinate 3,348 of NZ_JBJLSF010000087.1, forward strand.
GCGGAGTCGTGCTTGCCGCGGAACTCCAGGGCGACGCCGCGCACGGCCAGCAGCAGCAGGACGACGACCATCGGCAGGTACAGCCCGGACAGCAGCGCGGCGTACCAGTCGGGGAAGGCGGCGAAGGTGACGCCGATCGCGGCGACCAGCCACACCTCGTTGCCGTCCCAGACGGGGCCGACGGTGCGCACGGCGGCGCCGCGCTCGGCGTCGGTGCGCCCCAGCAGCGGGGCGAGGAAGCCGACGCCGAAGTCGAAGCCCTCCAGGACGAAGAACAGCACCCAGGCCAGGACCGCGACGGCGAACCAGAGGACGGGCAGGTCCACGAGGAGCTCCTCAGTAGCTGACGGCGAGCGGGGCGGCGGCCTCGTCGTCGTCGGTGGCGGGGGTGGGCAGGGCCGGCAGGCCGCGGCGGACCAGCCGGGTGACCAGCAGCGTCCAGGCCCAGGCAAGAGCGCCGTAGACGAGGGCGAAGGCGGCCAGGCTCACGGCGACCTCGGCGAAGCTCAGGCCGGGGGAGACGCCGTCGGCGGTCCGGAAGAGGCCGAACACCAGCCACGGCTGGCGGGCGGTCTCGGTGAAGATCCAGCCGAAGGAGTTCGCGGCCAGCGGCAGCAGCGGCAGCACCGCGGCCGACCAGACGACGCTGCGGGCGTAGCGGGGGTCGATGGACAGCGGCCGGCTGCTGCGGGTCACCCACAGGTGCACCAGGGCCACGAGCACGGCGAGCATCCCGACGCCGATCATGAGGCGGAAGCTCCAGAACGCCACCGGGATCGAGGGGGTGTAGTCGCCGGGGCCGAACTGGGCGCTGTAGGCGTCCTGCAGGTCCTTCAGGCCCAGCACCTCGGCGCTGAAGGAGCCCTTGGCCAGGAAGGACAGGAACCCGGGCACCTCGACGGAGAAGGTGGGCTCGTCGCTGCCCAGCGGGGCGTAGGAGAAGATCGAGAAGGGAGCGGCCGTCGTGCTGCGGTAGAGCCCCTCGGCGGCGGCCATCTTCATGGGCTGCACCTGCGTGATGACCTTGCCGAGCAGGTCGCCGCTGACCGCGACGAGCGCGCCGCCGGCCAGGGTGGCCCAGGCGCCGAAGCGGGAGAGGGTGCGGAAGGCCTGGAAGTCCACCGAGCCCTCGGCGTGCCCGCCGCGCAGCAGGTGCCAGACGCCGACGGCCATGACGAGCGCGCCGCCGGCCATGACGGCACCGGCGTAGGTGTGCGGGAAGGCGGCGAGGTTGACCTCGTTGGTGAGCAGCTCGGCGAAGCTGCCGAGCTTCGCGCGGCCGGTCTGCGCGTCGATCGTGTAGGCCACCGGGTTCTGCATGAAGGAGTTGGCGGCGAGGATGACGAAGGCGCTGATGGCGGTGCCGACGGCGACGACCCAGATGGTCGCCAGGTGCACCCCTTGCGGCAGCCGGTCGCGCCCGAACCACCACAGCCCGATGAAGGTGGCCTCCAGGAAGAAGGCGAGCATGCCCTCCACGGCCAGGGTGGGGCCGAAGACGTCGCCGTAGAAGCGGGCGAAGGCGCTCCAGGACAGCCCGAACTGGAACTCCTGCACGAGGCCGGTGACGACGCCGACGGCGAAGGTGACCATGAGCAGCTTGCCGGTCAGCAGCGACAGGCGGCCGTAGCGCTCGGCCGCAGGGCCGTCCGGGTGGCGCCTGGCGGAGACCACCGAGGCGGTCTGCAGCAGCGCGGTGAAGAGCGCCAGGCTGATCGACAGCGGGACGAAGAGGTAGTGGTAGAGCGTCGTCACGGCGAACTGCAGGCGGGTGAGCGCCTCGATGGTCACGGGGTCTCCCGGGAGAGCTGGGGCCTTCCACTACGTCCTGTCGTAGTACGACCCATCGTAGTACTCACATCGGTAGTACGACAGGTCGCGTTCGCGGGTGTGGCTGACGTAACATCCCGTCGTGGCACTGGGAGAACTCGAACGCGACGTCATGGACCGGCTCTGGGCCGCCGGCACCCCGCTGACCGTCCGCGAGGTGCACGAGCAGCTGGCCGAGCACCGCAAGATCGCCTACACGACCGTCATGACGGTCCTGGACCGCCTCGCCAAGAAGCACGTCGTGCGCCAGGAGCGCGAGGGGCGCGCCTTCCGCTACAGCCCCGCCGCCAGCCGCGAGCAGATGGTCGCCGACCTCATGCTCGACGCCCTGGGCGGCGTGCCCACCGTCGACGACCGCCAGGCGGCCCTCGTGCACTTCATCGGCGGCGTCTCGCCCGCCGAGGCCGCGGCGCTGCGCGAGGCCCTCGACGCCGTCGTGGCGCGGGAGCACCGCGGAGACACCGCCTCGGCGTCGTAGCCGCCCCGCGTGACCGCCGTCTGGTTCGCAGCACTGGCGCTGCTCCTGGCGGGTCCGCTCCCGGCGCTGCTGGCGCGGGCCCGCTGGACCTGGCAGGTGCCCCGCGCTGCCCTCGTGCTGTGGCAGGCGATCGCGCTGGCCGCCGTCCTGGCCACCCTCGGCGCCGGGCTGGCCTCCCTGTCGCTGCTGTTCACCGAGGAGCCGGGCTTCCCCTTCCTGGCCCGCCACGGCGTCGTCCAGACGACCCTCATCGGCCTCGGCTCCACGCTGGTGGCCGTCGTCACCGTCCGGTTCTGGGTGGTGGCCACCCTCGTCGGCATCCGCACCCGGCGCCGCCGCAACCGGCACCGGGAGATGGTGGACCTGCTGCACCGCAAGGAGTCCACCGGCGAGGTCGACCAGGCGCTGCTGTCCCAGACGGGGGTGCGGGTGCTCACCGGACCCGGCCGGGTGGCCTACTGCGTGCCGGGCGTGCGCTCGCGCGTCGTCGTCTCCGACGCCGTCCTGCAGCAGCTGACCCCCGAGGAGGTCCGCGCGGTCCTGGCCCACGAGCGGGCCCACCTGCGCGCCCGCCACGACCTCGTCCTGGAGGGCTTCACGGCGCTGCATGCCGCCTTCCCGCGCTTCGTCTCCAGCCAGGCCGCCCTCGACAGCGTGCGGCTGCTGGTGGAGATGCTCGCCGACGACTCCGCCCGCCGGCGCACCGGCTCGGCGCCGCTGGCCCGTGCGCTCGTCGCGCTCGCCGGCCAGCCCGACGGCTCCGCCGAGATGCCCGTCGGCTCCGGCGCCCTGGCCCGGGTGCGCCGGCTGTCCGAGAGCCCGCCGCCGCGCGGGCTGTCGCTGGCCGCCTACGTCGCCGCCGCGCTCGTGCTCGGCGGGCCCACCCTGGCCGTCGCCGTGCCCTGGCTGCAGGCCAGCTACCGCGCCCTCGCGCACTGACGCGCCGACGCAGCGACGCCCCGCCCCGCGGGAGCGGGGACGGGGCGTCGGGGGAGCGGGCTCACTGCTGGCGCAGGTAGACCTCCAGCTGGACCACGCCCGAGCGCGGGGAGGTCGCGTTGACCGCGCGCCAGAAGTCGCGCTTGGCCGAGCCCTCGAAGACGCCGGGGCTCGCCGCGTCCAGCTGCGCGTTGACCCGGCGGGCCAGCGCCGTGCCGGCGCCCGGGTCGCTGGCGGTGCCGAACGTCAGCACGAACGCCGCGCGCCGGCCCTGGGCGGCCAGGTCGCCGACCGCGGCCGCCACCGCCCGGCGCACCGCCTCGTCGTCGGCGCCGTCGACGGGCACCTGCAGCAGCACGGGCGCCTGGGCCACGCCGTCCGGTGCCGGGACCGGCACCGAGGGAGCGGTGATCGTCACCGTGGGCACCGGCGTCGGCGTCGGGGTCGGGGTCTGCGCGGGCGTCGGGGCGACGGTCGCCGCGACGGCCTTGCGGTGGGCGTCCTCGCCGCCCGCGCCCGCGGACACGGCACCGCCGGCCGCCAGGCCGATGATCGTCAGCGCCAGCAGCGCGTCGGCGAAGACCCAGCCGGCCAGGCCGACCGCGGCCGCCTCGCGCGGCGCCCCGCGCCGGGCGCGCCTCACGAGCCCGCCCGGGCGTAGCGGCGGGCGGCCAGCGTCTGCAGGGTGCGCGGCGGCATCACGACGAACTGCTCCTCGGGCTCGACCTCGGGGGCGCGCTCGGGGGCGCGCTCGGCGTGGCGCTCGTCGGCCCAGCGCCCGCGCTCGGCGGCCGCGGCCCGCTCGCGCCGCTCGGCCGGGTGCTCGACGGGGCGCTGGACCGAGCGCTCGGGGCGCTGGACCGGGCGCTCCACGCGCTCGGCGGGGCGCTCGGGGCGCTCGGTGCGCTGCAGCGGGCGCTCGGGCCGCCGCTCGGGGGCGGTCGCCGGGGCGGGAGCGGGGGCCGGGCGCTGCTGGCGGGCGGTGACGGCCGCCAGGCGCTGCGGCAGCTGGTCGACCTGCTGGGAGACCTGGCCGAGGACGTCGGTGAGCCCGGCGCCCAGGGTGTGGGTCAGGTCGGCCTGCAGCTGCCGGCTGGCGTCGCGGTAGGCGCGGTTGACCTGGCGCACGTGGTCCTCCTGCGCCATCGACAGCGTCTGCGCGACGGTCGCGGAGACCTCCTCGCGCAGGCTCTCGCCGACGCTGGCCAGCGCTCGGGCGGTCGCGTCGGCGTGCTGGTGCTGGACCTCGTCCATCCAGCGCGGCACCGCGCGCATGTCGTGCGCGGCCTCCACGAGGCGGTTCTCGATGCCCCGCCAGGAGGTCATGACCTCGTTCTGGGTCTGCAGCAGGTCCGCCATGCGCTCCTCGTGGCGGGCGCGGCGCTCGGCGGCCTCGGCGGCCCCGGCCAGGGTGCGGCTGGCGGTGGCCAGGGCGTCCTCGGCGGCCGCGGAGGTGCGCTCGACGTCGCGGCGCAGGGTCTCCATGGTGTGCGCGGCCTGCTCGGCGGAGGCGGAGACGTGCTCGCTGAAGGCCTCGCCGGTCATGCGGGTGACCTTCTCCACGCTCTCCACGACGGTGGTGTGCATCGTCTCCACCGACTCCTTGGCGCTGGTGGACAGCGCCGCGACGTGGCCGGTGACCTTCTCGCCGAAGTCGGCGCTGTGGCGGGTCATGGCCTCGGCGGAGGCGGTGAGCTCTGCCATCGACTCCGCGGTGCGGGTGGACAGCAGCTCGATGGAGGCGCTGACGCCCTCGACGGCCGACAGCACCCGGTCGCGGCCCTGCAGGCCCTCGCGCAGCGCCTCGGCGCTGGCCTCGCGCACCTGCGCCAGGGCGGAGGTCAGGCTGCTGGTGGACTCCGCCAGCGTGCGGGTGTGCTGCTCGCGGTCGGCGGCGATGAGCTCGCCGTGGCGGGTGACGGCCTCGGTGACCGCGCCCTGCAGCTCGGTGGCGGCCCGGGCGACGTCCGCGCCGCCGGCGTTGGCGGCGTTGGCGGCGACGATCGCCTTCTCGCTGGAGGTGCGCACCGTGGCCACCAGGGCGCTGGTGTCGGCGTGCAGGCGGATCGTCTCGGCCACCAGCCGGCCCAGCTCGGTCAGCCCGCGCTCGAAGTGGGCGCCCAGCTGCTCGGCGGCGTTGCTGCGGTGCGGGGCCATCGCCAGCGTGGCCCGCGCGGCGAAGGCGCGCAGCCGCTGGCGGTGGGCGGTGTCGGCGGCCAGCGCCGCGGCCTCGTCGGCGCGCTGGCGGCGGTCGGTGGCCACGGTGACGGCGATGGCCGCCGCGATGAGCAGCACCGCCAGCTCCGCGACGCGGTCCAGGGAGAAGTGCGTGCGGTCGCCGAAGCCGTCCAGCCACAGCTGCAGGAAGGACTGCCCGTCGGCGGCCTCGCCCGCGGCGCTCATCTGGCCGTAGGCGCGGCCGGCGAACAGCAGACCGACCCAGGTGACCATGACGGGGGCGAAGACCAGGACCGTGCGCAGCGCACCCGAGCGCAGCACGCTGCGGCGCTGCACCACGGGAGCGGCGGCGTCCTCGACGTCGAGCACCTCGAACAGGTCGCTGTCGGCCCAGCGGCCCAGCTGCTCACCGGTGCCCAGCGCGGTGGCGAAGGCGCCGAGGGTCTGCGCGCGGTGCGCGGCGGGCTCCTCGCCGGCCAGCGCCGCTGCCTCGGCGGCCAGCGCCGCCAGCTCCGCGTCCGCACCCGGGGCCGCGGTGGCGCCCGTGACGTCCGTGCTGCTCGTGACGTCGGTGGCGGGCGTGACGTCGGCGACGGCGGTGGCCGGTGCTCCCGGAGTGTTCTCGTCCGGAGAAGTCATGTGCGTCGGGTCCTGTCCTCAGGCGGTGCTGACGGTTCGGCTGACGGGTGGGGCTGAGGTTCGCTGGCTCCTTGCTCGGCACGAGCGGCCGCCGACTTGAACACCGCAGCGTGGTCGCGCTGCGCCGCACGGGCGGGCTGCGGTTGACCCGTGCGGGTGCCGAGGAGCACCGGGGGTGAGGTCCGGGCGGCGCCGGGGGTCCACCCGACGGCCGATCCAGCACCCGGTCCCTCTAGAAGGGGGACCGGGTCCGGCTGGTCCGCTCGTGGCCACGCTGCGTGGCCACGACCTGGGACGTTGCGCCGAACGGGTGGTCCGGCCTCCCCGCGCGGCCGATCGGCGCCGGCCGCACCGCCGGAGCCTCAAGAGGTCGAGGTGGTGGGCCGAAGGAGTGGAGGAGCCGGGCAGACCGCGAGGTCCCCGGCCGCAGGAGCAACGAACCTACGGAAGGTGGCCCGTGTCCGACCTCACCAGCGTCGCGCTGCACACCGCGTTGAACGGCTTGCAGGCGCGCCAGCGGGCCATCGCCGACAACATCTCGAACATCAACACCCCGAAGTACCTGGCGAACAAGGTCTCCTTCGAGGCCGAGCTGAAGGACGCCATCGCCTCCGGCGACGTCGGCGCCGCGGCGAGCGCCGGGGCCGTGACCCGCAAGTCGCTGGAGCCCACCCGCGAGGACGGCAACAACGTCAACCTCGACGAGGAGACGATCTCCAACATCTCCACGGGGCTCAGCTACCAGACGGCGCTGTCCGCGCTGAACAGCAAGTACTCGTTGCTGCGCACCGCGATGAGCAGCACGTCGTGACGGCCCGGCGCCCGACGACCTGACCCGCGACCGTCCCGACCCCCTGATCCCCGGAGCAACGACCATGAGCATCTTCGACGCGATCGGCATCGCCGGCACCGGCGTCACCGTGAACCGCAAGTGGATGGACGCCGTCAGCGACAACCTGGCGAACATCAACACCGCCAAGCGCACCGACGAGGACGCCTTCGCCGCCCGCTACGTGGTCGCGACGGAGGCCGCCGACGGCAAGGGCACCCAGGTCGCCGGGATCGTCACCGGCAGCACCGAGGGCCGCATGGTCTACGAGCCGGACCACCCGCTGGCCGACGAGCAGGGCTACGTGAAGTACCCCGACATCGACATGAGCACCCAGATGACGAGCCTGATGATGGCGCAGCGCGCCTACCAGGCGAACCTGTCGGTCATCGACCGGGCCAAGGACGCCTACCAGGCTGCGCTGCAGCTCGGGAAGGGCTGATCACCGTGAGCATCGAGTCCATCGCCGGCGTCGGCGACGTCGCGAGCACCACGGGCACGCTGGCCACCGGCTTCGGCCAGGGCATCGGCGACCTCGACAACGCGCAGATGACCCGGGGGATCGGGGCCGCCACCGGCACCACCGCCAACGGGACCGTCGCGGTCGGCGCGGTCAACGCCGCGCAGGGCCCCTCGGCCACCGGCTCGGTCGCCGGCACGGGCGGCGACTTCGCCTCCCTGCTGGCCGGCGGCATCGACAGGCTGCAGGGCGTGCAGTCCACCGCCGACGACCTCGCGCTGCGGGCCGCCACCGGTGAGCTGACCAACGTCCACGACTACATGATCGCCAGCAACGAGGCCCAGCTGGCCACCCAGCTCACCGTCGCCATCCGCAACAAGGCCGTCGACGCCTTCAACGAGATCATGAGGATGCAGGTCTGATGGCCAAGGCCAAGGGAACCGCGGCGATCGTCGAGAACGCCAAGAACTTCGTCACGGGGTTCAAGAACTTCTCGGCCGGTCAGAAGGCCGTCGTCATCGCGGTCGTCGTCGCCCTGCTGGGCGGTGCGATCGTGTTCTCGCGGTGGGCGTCCACGCCGACGTACACCCCGATGTTCACCAACCTCTCCGGCGCCGACGCGTCGGCGATGGTGGAGAAGCTGAAGGCCGACGGCGTCCCCTACCAGCTGACCGAGAACGGCACCACCATCTCGGTCCCGCAGGACCGCGTGTACGACGAGCGGCTGGCGATGTCCGGTGCGGGCCTGCCCTCGGACTCCGAGTCCGGGTACGCGCTGCTCGACGAGCAGGGCGTCACCACCTCCGAGTTCGTGCAGCAGAAGACCTACCAGCGGGCGCTGCAGGACGAGCTCGAGAACACGATCAAGTCCATCAAGGGCGTCGAGAACGCCGTCGTGAACCTGGCGATCCCCACCAAGGACGTCTTCCTCGACGAGCAGGACCCGACCACCGCCTCGGTGCTGGTCGGCCTCAAGCCGGGTGCGGAGCTGTCCGGCGACCAGGTCACCAGCGTCGTCAACCTCGTCGCCGGCGGCGTCGAGGGCATGGACCCCAAGAACGTCTCGGTCGTCGACGACGAGGGCAACACGCTGTCCTCGGACGCCTCCGGCAGCTCCGCGCAGCAGGAGAAGACCAGCGACTACAACGCGGCCGCCGGCAGCAACCTGCAGGCGATGCTCGAGAGCGTCTACGGCAAGGGCAACGTCAAGGCCACCGTCAACGCGACCCTGAACTTCGACGACGTCACCACGACCTCGACGCAGTACACCCAGCCGGAGAAGATCGACCCGCTCGCCAGCTCCAGCACCAAGGAGACCTACGAGGGGTCCGGCGCGGGGGCGGCCGCCACCGGCGTCCTGGGCCCGGACAACATCCAGGTGCCCGGCGACACCACCACCGGCGGCGGCGGCTACGCCAAGGAGTCGTCGACGCTCAACAACTCGATCAACCGCACCGACCAGACGACCCGGCAGGCTCCGGGCAAGGTCGAGCGCCAGTCCGTCGCCGTCGTGGTCGACGCCACCGCGGCCGGTGCCGCCGACGTCAACCAGATCACCCAGATCGTCACCCAGGCCGCCGGGATCGACGCCGGCCGCGGCGACACCGTCTCGGTCGTCAAGACGGCCTTCGACGCCAGCGCCGCCGAGGACGCCGCCGCCGCCCTGGCGGAGGCCGAGAAGGCCGAGGAGCAGGCCACGCTCATCGGCTACGCCAAGACCGCGGCCCTGGGCCTGCTGGTCCTGATCATGCTCATCGTCATCCTGCTGGCCTTCCGCCGGCGCAAGGTGGAGACGGTCGACGTCCTGGACGTCGACCCCCTCCAGCTGGGCGACATCACCGCCGACGACGAGCAGCTCAAGGAACTGCCCCCGCTGGTCGAACGTCCAGTGGCGCTCGAAGCGGCGCCGGTCGACCCGGCCCTGGAGGCGGCGGCCGCCCGCCGCACCGAGGTCGTCGAACTCGTCTCCCGCCAGCCCGAGGAAGTCGCGGAACTGCTCCGCGGCTGGCTCGCCGATCGGAGGTCCTGACCCGTGGCGTCCACCGAGCTCGAGGTCGCGCCCCTCACCGGGGCACAGAAGGCCGCCGTCCTGCTCGTGCAGGTCGGTCAGGAGAACGCCGCCAAGGTGCTCTCCCACCTGCGCCCGGCGGAGATCGAGGAGCTGACCGCGGAGATCCTGCGGCTGCGCTCGGTCTCCCCGGAGCTCGCCGGCGTCGTGCTGGAGGAGTTCCACAGCATGATCGCCTCGCCGCTGCGCGGCGGGCTCGGTGGGCTGGACTTCGCGCAGTCGCTGCTGGAGGGCGCCCTGGGCGCCGACGGTGCCGCCGAGGTCCTCGGCCGGGTGGCCGAGGCCGCGGTCGTGCAGCCCTTCCAGTTCCTGCACCAGGCCGACCCGCAGCAGATCCTCACCTTCCTCACCGGTGAGCACCCGCAGACGATCGCCCTGGTGGTGGCGCACCTGCGCCCCGACCAGGCGTCGATGATCCTGGGCGGCCTGAGCACCGAGATGCAGGCCGACATCGCCTACCGCATCGCGACGATGGAGGCGACGAGCTCGGAGTACGTCCGCCTCGTCGAGGACGTCGTCCAGCGCCGCACCTCCACGGTGCTGCAGGCCAAGCAGAACACCGCCGTCGGCGGTGTCGCGCCCCTGGTCGACATCATCAACCGCGCCGACCGCGGCACCGAGCGCAGCATCCTCGAGGGCCTCACGGCCAAGGACGCGCCGCTGGCCGAGGAGATCCGCGCCCTCATGTTCGTCTTCGAGGACATCACCACCCTCGACGACCGCGCGATCCAGCTCGTCCTGCGCGGTGTGGAGACGGCCGACCTGGCCACCGCCCTCAAGGGCGTCAAGGACTCGGTGCGCGACAAGATCCTGCGCAACGTCTCCGAGCGCGCCCGCGAGAACCTCATCGACGAGATCGAGCTGCTCGGCCCGGTCCGCATGTCGGCGGTCGAGGAGTCGCAGCAGAAGGTCGTCCAGGTCATCCGCCAGCTGGAGGAGTCCGGCCAGATCGTGCTGACGCGCGGCGGTGACGATGACTTCGTCGCGTAGCGCCTTCACGCCGGGCGACACCCGGCCCTCCCGCGAGCCGCGGGTGTTCGTCGCGGCGCCGGCCTCCACCGGCGCCGCGCCGCGGCCCTTCACCGGCATGGACCTCTCCCGGCGCGAGGACACCGAGGAGCTCCGCCGCATCCGCGAGTCCGCGCGCACCGAGGGCTACGCCGCCGGCTGGGCGCACGGCATGCGCCAGGCCGCGCAGCAGGCCGCCGTCGAGCTGGAGGCCCAGCGCGAGGCCGCCCACGAGGCGGCCCGGCGCGACCGCGAGGAGCGCCGCGCGGCGCGCAACCGCGCCGAGGAGGCGCTCGTGACGGCCGCCGACGCGCTGCGCGCCGAGCGCGAGCCGAGCATCGGCGCGCTCGCCGACAGCGTGCTGGCGCTCGCCCTCGACCTGGCCGGCGCCGTGCTGGACCGCGAGGTCGCGCTCATGGACTCCCCCGCGGGGGAGGCCGTGCGCCGCGCCCTGCGCCCGCTGGACGGCGACAAGCCGGTGACGGTGCGTGTGCACCCCGACGACCTGAGCACCCTCGTGGGTGACGGCCTCAAGGGTCGGCACGCCTCGTCCGATGCAGAGCTGGTGAGCTACCAGCCGGACCCGACCCTCTCCCCGGGCGACGCGATCGCCCGCCAGGGCGACACCGAGGTCGACGCGGGCCTGCGCGCCAGCGTCGCGCGGGCCCTGGAGGCCCTCGTCGGAGGCGAGGGCGCGGCCGGAGCGCTCGCGTGAGCGCCTTCGCCGGCACCCTCGTCTCCGACCGCCTCGCCGCCGGCGTGGGGGGGGGGGGGGGGGCGGCGGCGGGGGGCGGGGGGGCGGGGCCCCGGGGGGCGGGCGCGCCCGCGGCGGCCGAGGCGGCCAGCGCCAGGCGCAGCTGGGGGTAGCCGGGGAAGCCGAGCGAGCGGGCGGTGCGCACGATCGTCGCCTCGCTCGTGCCGGTGCGCCGGGCGAGGTCGGTCACGGTGAGCTGGGCCGCGCCGGCGGGGTCGTCGAGCAGCACCCGCAGCACGCGGGCCACCGACGCCGACGCCGAGCCGGCCGCCGCCAGCAGGTGGGCGTGCAGCGCCGCCGGTTCCGGAACGCCCACCGGTCCTCCTGTCGCCGAGCCTCTGGCAAGAACTTCCATCAGTGGCTAGTTTGTTGTCAACTTCCTTCACCCTCCTCAGGCTGGAGCCGTCGTGAGCAGCACACCGCCCCGCGGGCACCTGGTCCGTTCCGAGATCGGCGAGCAGCCCGCCGTGGCCGACCGCGTCCTGTCCGCCGCCGGCGGGGAGCTGACCCGCCTGGCGCAGCTGCTGCGCGAGGCCGCCCCGCGCGCGGTGCTGCTGACCGCGCGCGGCACCAGCGACCACGCGGCCCTGTACGCCAAGTACCTCATCGAGGTCGGCCTGGGCCTGCCCTGCGGGCTGACCTCCACCTCCACCCTGACCGTCTACGGCGCCCGCCCGGACCTGCGCGGGGTGCTGTGGATCACCGTCAGCCAGTCCGGCGGCTCTCCGGACCTGGTGGAGTCCACCACCGCCGCCCGCGCCGCCGGTGCGCTGACGCTGGCGGTGACCAACAACCCCGCCTCGGCGCTGGCCGGCGCCGCCGAGCACCACCTGCACGTGCACGCCGGCCCGGAGCTGGCGGTGGCGGCCACCAAGAGCTACACCGCGCAGCTGCTGAGCCTGTGGCTGCTGATCACCACCTGGCGCGGGGGGCGGACCGCTCCCGCGCACGCGGTGCCCGGCTTGCTGGCGCAGGCGGTGGCCGCGCCGGAGGTGCCGGAGGTGGCGGCCCGCTACCGCTTCGTGGACCGCATGGTGCTCACCGCGCGCGGCTACTCCTACCCCACCGCGCGGGAGGGGGCGCTGAAGCTGATGGAGACCTCCTACCTGTCGGCGCAGGCGTTCTCGGCGGCGGACCTGATGCACGGCCCGCTGGCGATGGTGGACGCGGACCGGCCGGTGATCGCGGTGGTGGCCGAGGGGGCCGGGGGTGCGGCGGTGGCGCCGGTGCTGGCGGCGCTGCGCGAGCGGGGGGCGGACGTGTGCGCGGTGGCCCCCGACGGCCTGGCCCCCGACGCGACGGTGCGGCTGTGGTTGCCGTCGGGGATGGGCGAGGACCTGGCGCCGGTGGTGCAGATCGTGCCGCTGCAGCGCCTGGCACTGGAGATGGCGGTGGCCCGCGGGCTGGACCCGGACGCGCCGCGGGGGCTGCGCAAGGTCACCGAGACCCGATGACGGTCCTGGCCCGGGGCACCGTCCGCACGGGCGGCCGGGTGCTGCCCGACGGCTGGGTCCTGCTGCGCGGCGCGGAGGTCCTGCGGGTCGGGGACGGGCCGGCCCCGCACGCCGACGAGACGGTCACCGGCGCGCACGTCGTCCCCGGGTTCGTCGACCTGCACTGCCACGGCGGCGGCGGCGCGAGCTTCGGCGGATCGGCCGAGGAGGCCGCGACCGCCGTCGCCGCCCACCGCGCGCACGGCACGACGACGCTCGTCGCGAGCCTGGTGACCCGCCCCGTCGGCGAGCTCGCGGCGGCGCTGGCCGCCTGCGCCGACCTCGTCGCCGACGGGCTGCTGGCCGGGGTGCACCTGGAGGGCCCCTGGCTCAGCCCCGCCCACCGCGGCGCCCACGACCCGGCGCTGCTGCGCGAGCCCGACCCCGCCGACCTGGACAGGCTGCTGGGCACCGGGCTGGTGCGCGTGGTGACCCTGGCCCCCGAGCTGCCCGGCGGCCTGGAGGCCGTGCGCCGCACCGTCGCCGCGGGGGCGGTCGCCGCGCTGGGGCACACCGCGGCCGACGCCGCCACGACGGCCCGCGCGGTCGACGCCGGGGCCCGGCTGGCCACCCACCTGTTCAACGCCATGCCGCCGCTGCACCACCGCGCCCCGGGCCCGGTCGGCGCGCTGCTGGCCGACGAGCGCGTCGTCGTCGAGCTCATCGCCGACGGCGTCCACCTCGACCCGGCGGTCCTCGCGCTGGCCGCCCGCGCCGCCGGGCCGGGCCGCACCGCACTGGTCACCGACGCGATGGCCGCCGCCGGCTCGGCCGACGGCACCTACCGCCTCGGCGACCTCGACGTGGAGGTGAGCGGCGGCACCGCCCGCCTCGCGGAGGGCGGTGCCATCGCCGGCAGCACGCTGACCCTGGACCGGGCGCTGCGGCACGCCGTCGCGGACGCCGGGCTGGAGCTGGGCGCCGCGCTCGCCGCGCTGACCACCACCCCGGCCGCGGTCCTCGGCCGCACCGACGTGGGGCACCTGGAGGTGGGGGCCACCGGCGGCGCCGTCGTCCTCGACGCCGACCTGCACCTGCTGCGCGTCCTCGCCTGACCCGGAGCCGGTCAGAGGCCGCCGACCGGGGGTTGGCCGGTGTCGGGGACGAGGATCGGGGTGTCCGCGTCGAGCGTCTCGCCGCGGAAGAAGGCCCGCAGCCGCGCCGCGCACAGCAGCATCAGCGGGACGCCGAGGGCGAGCATGCCGACGCCGATGACGAAGACGCCGCCCAGCGAGCCGAACCGCGTGTAGCCGTAGTCGGGGGCGAGCATGTCCACGCTGGACTGCACGAACGCCCACAGCATCGCCAGCCCGCCCAGCAGCGGGAGCACCCCGCGCAGCAGCAGGTCGCGCACCGAGCGCTTCAGCGTGCGGCGGAAGAACCACACGCAGGAGAAGGCCGTGATGCCGTAGTAGAAGGCCACGGCCAGGCCGAGGGAGGCGATGGAGTCCTGCAGCGCGTTCTGGCTGACGACGCTGAGGACCAGGTAGAAGCCGACCGCGGCCGCGCCCATGACCGCGGTCGCGAACGAGGGCGTCCGGTAGCGGGGGTGGACCTCGGCGAAGCGGGCCGGCAGCGCGCCGTAGACGGCCATCGACAGGGCGCCGCGGGCCGTGGGCAGGATCGTCGTCTGCGTCGAGGCCGCCGAGGAGACCGCGACGGTCAGCAGCAGCAACCCGGAGACGACCGCGCCGCCGACGGGGTCGCCGAGCAGCGTCAGCACGTCGTCGGCGTTGTCCTCGTTGCCCAGGCCGATGCCGGTCGTGCCGAACCCCGCGTAGGCCTGGACGGCGACCGCGACGAGGACGTAGGTGACGACGAGGATGACGGTGGCCAGCAGCGCCGCGCGGCCGGGGGTCTTGTCGGAGTCCCTCGTCTCCTCGGTGACCGCCAGGCAGGCGTCCCAGCCCCAGTAGATGAACACGCAGAGGATGACGGCCTCGGCCAGCGCGGAGGCGCTCACCCCCAGGGGGGAGAACCAGTCCCAGCTGGGCAGCACGGCCTGCGGGCCGGCGTCGCCGGAGTAGACCAGGTACAGCGCACCCACCGAAATCAGCCCCAGCACGGCGAACTGCAGGAGGATGAGGACGTTCTGGATGCGCTCGGAGATCTGGATGCCCCGGTAGCTGATCCAGGTCATGCCGGCGATGAAGGCGACGCCGAGCGCGACCCGCAGGAACGGGTTCTCCGCCGCGCCGTCGAGGCCGAGGAAGCGCAGCGTGTAGACGGCGGCGATCTCGGCGACGTTGGCGAGCACGATGATGGCCGAGACGGCCACCCCCCAGCCGCCCATCCACCCGATCCAGGGGCCGAACGCCTTGGTGCCCCAGGTGAAGGTGGTCCCGCAGTCGGGCGCCGCCCGGTTCAGCTCGCGGTAGGCGATCGCGACCAGCAGCATCGGCACGAAGGCGACGAGGAACATCGCGGGCGCCTTGTCGTGCACGGCCAGCACGACGTAGCCGAGGGTGGCGGCCAGGCTGTACGCCGGTGCCGTGGAGGCCAGACCGATGACGGTGTTGCCCCACAACCCCAGGGCACCCGTCTGCAGCCCCTTGCCGGGGCCGCTCGCTCCTGCCGCGGTGCCGGGACCGCTCGTGCGGTACTGGTCGGCCGATGCCATGGACGCTCCTCCGCTGCTCGCTCCCTGCGCTGGGATCGGTGGACCCTAGCAGCCTGGTGGTCGCACGACTCCGGAATCCGCGGCCTGGGCGGCCGAGGACGACGAAAACCACTCCTGCTGCTTGCCTGCTCACCCTGCGCCGGTCAGACTGACGCCCGATCGTCCCCGCTCCGATGGGAGTACGTCCACCGTGTCCTCGCACCCGCTCGTCCCGTTGGGCGACGACGAGTTCCGCCGCAACCTCGACGTCGTGCGCTCCTCGGGCCGCCTCGCGCCGTCGATGCGCTTCGCGAGCGTCACCCTGGCCGAGCCGCCCAAGGCCGACGTGCTCGCCTGGCGCGAGGGGGACCCCGTGCCGCGGCGGGCCCGCTCGGTGCTGTGGGACCGCGCCGACAACCGCACCTACGAGGTGGTGAGCGACCTCGTCGCCGGCCGCGTCGAGCGCTTCGAGCACGTCCCCGGCGTGACGCCCAACTTCACCCTCGACGAGTACCACGAGGTCGCCGCGGCGCTGCGCGCCCACCCCCGCGTCGCGCAGGCGCTGGCCGGGCGCGGTGTGCACGACCTCGGCCTGGTCCTGTTCGACACCTGGACCTACGGGGCCGCGGTCATGCCCGAGCAGTGGCGCGACCGCCGGCTGGGCTGGGTCGACGTGTGGGTGCGCGAGACGCCCACCGGCAACCCGTACGCCCACCCGGTGAGCGGGCTGAAGTTCGTCGTCGACATGAACACCTGCGAACTGCTGGAGGTCGAGGACCGCGACGACCCCGGCTCGCCGCCGCAGGTCGTCGGCGAGTACGACCCCGACCTGCTGCCCGCGCAGCTGCCCGGGTTCGCCGTGCGCGAGCCGCTCGCACCGCTGGAGGTCACCCAGCCGGAGGGGCCGGGGTTCACCGTCGACGAGGACGGGCTGCTGCGCTGGCAGACCTGGTCGGTGCGGCTGGGCTTCACCTACCGCGAGGGCCTGGTGCTGCACCAGCTCGCCTGGGACGACGGCCGCGAGCGCCGCGAGGTCGCCTACCGGATGTCCTTCGCCGAGATGGTCGTGCCCTACCGCGACCCCAGCTTCGACCACCACCGCCGCACCGCCTACGACATCGGCGAGTGGGGCCTGGGGTACATGACGACGTCGCTGGAGCTGGGCTGCGACTGCCTCGGCGAGATCCGCTACCGCGACGCCGTCCTCACCGACTCCCGCGGCGAGCCGTACCGGGTGCCGCAGGCGGTGTGCCTGCACGAGGAGGACGACGGGGTCCTGTGGAAGCACGTCGACGAGGTCGCCGGCGCCCAGGTGCGGCGCTCGCGGCGCATGGTGGTCTCCTTCCACGCCACCGTCGCCAACTACGAGTACCTCGTCTACTGGCGCCTGTACCTGGACGGCACCGTCGAGTGCGAGGTGCGCGCCACCGGGATCATGGTGACGACGCCGCTGGCGGAGGGCCAGGAGACCCCGGCCACCGGCACCCTCGTCGACACGCGCACCTACGCGCCCTTCCACCAGCACTTCCTCGTCGCCCGCCTGGACCTCGACGTCGACGGCCAGCGCCAGACCGTCTTCGAGGTCGACTCCGAGGTCGTGCCCACCGGCCCGGACGACCCGCACGGCCTGGCCGTGGTCACGACGGCCACCCCGGTGCGCTCCGAGCGCGAGTCCGGCCGCGACGTCGACTGGCAGCGCCAGCGCCGGTGGAAGGTCGCCAGCACGCAGCGGCGCAACGCCCACGGGGCCGCCACCGCGTACGCGCTGGTGACCCCGGCGGCCATCCCGCACCTGTTCGCCCCGGACGCGCCGCAGTTCCGGCGCGCCCCCGTCATCGGCCACGACGTGTGGGTCACCCGCCACCACGACGACGAGCTGTGGCCGGCGGGCGAGCACCCCACGCAGAGCGCCGAGGACCACGGCATCACCCGCTGGACCGCCGACGACGAACCGCTGGAGGACACCGACCTCGTGCTCTGGCACGTCTTCGGCATCCACCACCTCACCCGTCCCGAGGACTGGCCGGTCATGCCCGTCGACACCGTGGCCTTCCAGCTGAAGCCCTCGGGCTTCTTCGACCGCAACCCCGCCCTCGACCTGCCGCCCGCCGGCGGGTCCACCGGCTCGCACTGCCACCCACCCGCAGGAGGAGTTCCGTGACCGAGCAGTTCCTCAACCTCGTCGACGGGGAGCCGGTGCCGGCTGCCGACGGCGCCACCACCGATGTCGTCGACCCCGCCAGCGGTCAGGTGTACGCCACCGCGCCGTTGTCGGGTGCCGCCGACGTGGACGCCGCCTACGCCGCCGCTTCCCGGGCGTT
>NZ_JBJLSF010000088.1:0-20589 GCF_050871885.1 Kineococcus aridisoli
GCCTTCGCCCAGCGCGTCGTGGCCCTGCGGCGCACCGAGCCGGTCTTCCAGCGCCGCCGCTTCTTCGCCGGTGACGCCTCCCGCGGCGGCGAGAGTGAGGTCGGCGACATCGAGTGGTTCAGCGCCGCCGGCAGCGTGATGACCGACGCCGACGGCGGGCCGCTGCTCGTCCGGGTCCCGCAGCGGCCCCGGCAGCGGGACCGAGGGCGATTTGGCCTCCCGGCCCGGCGTCGGCTAGTGTTTTCAACGCCACGGGGAACCGGCCGGGAACGGCGGGGGACGCGGTGGACATGCGGACGTAGCGCAGTTGGTAGCGCATCACCTTGCCAAGGTGAGGGTCGCGGGTTCGAGTCCCGTCGTCCGCTCGGGGGTCGGCTTGCGGGGCGCGAGCCTCACGGTGGAGTGGCCGAGAGGTTAGGCAGCGGCCTGCAAAGCCGTCCACACGGGTTCGAATCCCGTCTCCACCTCCACCTCACCGGGTAGCTCCCGGTGTGGACGAGGGCGATTGGCGCAGCGGTAGCGCGCTTCCCTGACACGGAAGAGGTCACTGGTTCGATCCCAGTATCGCCCACCACCCCACCCGAAGAGGGCCGCACCTGCTGGTGCGGCCCTCTTCGCGTCTCCCCCGGCGCTGCGCGCGCGGACCACCGGCCACCGACCGCGCCCGACCGGGCACGAGCGGTCACGTCACCACCGGGTCGTCACCCACTCGCCGCAACCGCTTGCAGCTCAGGGAGTTAACTTCCCCGCAACACCCGGCGGACACCCAGCCCCGCCGCGTACGGTCCTGCCATGGCACGCTCCCGCCCCGCCTCCTCCCGCCCCCTGCGCGTCCTCTTCGTCGAGGGTCACCTCAGGGAGAACGGCGGCCTGCGCGTCGTGCTGGAGCTGGCACGGCGGTTCGTCGCCGACGGCGTGCCGACGACCGTCTTCGCCCTCGAGGAGGTCACCGACGCGGCGACGGCCTCCCCCGACGCCTCGGTGCGGCTGGCCTTCGGCGCCCGCGCCGACGTGCCCACCCCCCGCCGGCTGCCGCGCGAGGTCGCGCGGCTCGTGCGCGAGGCCGCGCGGCACGACGTGGTCGTCTCCGGCTCCGAGATCGGCCACGGCCTGCTGGCCGGCTGGCTGGCCGCCCGGCTGACCCGCACGCCGTTCGTCGTGCTGGCCCAGGGCGACCTCGACGAGGCGATCGGCGCCTGGGTGCCCCCGCACCTGCACCGCGCGACCCGGTTCGCCGACGCGCACGCGGACGCGACCGTGTGCGTCTCCCCCGGCCTGGTGGCGGGCGTCGTCGCCAACGGCCAGCTCCCCGAGCGCACCCACGTCGTCGTCAACGGCGTCGACGTCGACGCGCTGCGCGACCGCGCCGGCCTGGCCGCGGCCGCCGGCGCGCAGGGCACCCGCGCCGTCCCGCACGTCGTCGCGCTCGGCCGGCTGACGCCGCACAAGGGCTTCGACCTGCTGCTGCGCGCCTCCGCCCGGGCCCGCGCGCTGGGGTTCGCGCACGAGCTGACCATCGCGGGCGAGGGCGCCGAGCGGGCGTCGCTGGAGCAGCTGGCCGGTGAGCTGGGCGCCGACCACGTGCGCCTGCCCGGCTTCTGCTCCTCGCCCGCCGAGCTGCTGGCCGGTGCCGACCTGTTCGTCTCCAGCTCCCGCACGGAGGCGATGCCGCTGACCCTGCTGGAGGCCCTGGCCCTGGGCGTGCCCGTGGTGGCCACCGACTGCTCGGTGGGCAGCCGGATGCTGCTCGACGAGGGCCGCCACGGCCGGCTCGTGGCGCCGGAGTCCGTCGAGGCCCTCGCGCAGGCGCTCGTCGACCACCTGCGCGACCCGCGCCCGCTGGCCGACGCGGCGCTCGGCGGCCCCGCCTTCGCCCGCCGCTTCGAGCCGCAGGGGCTGGCCCGCGAGCACCTGGGGATCCTGGCGGCCGTCGCGGGCCGCGAGCTGCCCGCGACGGCGCTGCCCGCGGCGGCGCCCCGGCAGCGCGCTCCGCGGCACCGCACCCGCCAGCCCGCCGACGCCGCCTGACGGCACCGCCCGAGCAGCACCGCCCGAGCAGCACCGGGCGAGCAGCACCGCCCGAGCAGCACCGGGCGGGCGGGGCCTCAGCGGGTGAGCGCCGGCACGACCCGCCGGGCGTTGTCCCGGTAGACGGCGGACAGCTGCTCGGGCGTCAGGGCCAGGCCGGAGACCGTCCAGCGCCCCTGGTCGGGCTCGGGCCCGTAGTCGAAGGCCTCGTCGGCCGTCTCGAGCACGCGGAACCACCGCCGCACGGCCTCGGTGTCGAAGGGGAAGCTGTCGCTGCCCCACAGCACCCGGTCGGCGTGGCGGGCGATGAAGGCGGCGGCGGCGCGCGGCTGGCGCCCCAGCTCGGCCAGCCGGGCACCGGTGTCGACGACGAGGTTGGGGTGGCGGTCCAGCGCCGCGGACACCCACTGCAGGTTCTCCGCCCAGCCGGCCACGTGGGCGCCGATGAACGTCGTGCCCGGGTGGGCGCCCACGAGGTGGTCGAAGCAGTCCTGCAGCTGCGCGTGGTCGGGCACCCCCTTGCCGTGCCAGCTCCAGTCCGGGTGGAGCGTCAGCTCCTCCAGCCGCTCGTTGCGCCGGTCCACGGGCCGGAAGAACGCCGGCGGGTCGCCGATGTGGACCAGGACGGGCAGCCCGGCCTCGCCGGCGGCCTCGAAGACGTCGCCGAGGCGCTCGTCGTCGGGGCGCACGAGCCGCCCGCGCTCGTCGCGCAGCAGCAGGCCGAGGTCCTTCCACACCTTCAGGCCGCCGGCACCGGCGCGCGCCGCCGCGCGCACCTGCTCGACCATCGCGGCCACCCCCCGCGGGCCCTCGAGCAGCCGGCTCCAGTCGACGTGGGCGAAGGTGAGGAAGCGGCCCGGGTGCGCGCGGTCGTAGCGGTCGAGGTTGCGCTCCAGCTCGTCGCCGAAGCGGCCGTCGAGGTTGACGACGGTGGCGAGGTTGAGCTCGTCCATCCGCGCCAGCAGGGCGCCGACGTCACCGGCCAGCCAGGCGTGCCCGCCGGTCAGCCAGCGGCCCAGGTGGTTGTGCAC
The DNA here is from genome assembly GCF_050871885.1 of Kineococcus aridisoli. Lineage (NCBI taxonomy): Bacteria > Bacillati > Actinomycetota > Actinomycetes > Kineosporiales > Kineosporiaceae > Kineococcus > Kineococcus aridisoli. The sequence continues at coordinate 3,060 of NZ_JBJLSF010000088.1, forward strand.
GTCGACGGCCGGCACCGCCGCCCGCGCCACCTCCGTGCTCGGCAGCACGAGCTCGCTGCGCGGCCGGTAGGTGGCCAGGCGGTGGGTGTTCAGCCGGGCGCGGGCGGCCAGGTCACGGGCGCGGCGGCCACCGGCCGACCGCAGGCGGTTCAGGTCCACCCCGGCAGTCTGGCGCACCGGACGGTCGCGGCGGGGCCCCCGCTCCCGCCGTCACCCGGTCAGGGCACCCAGCGGCGGCGCTCGGCGGCCTGCAGCCGGGCGGCCTCGCGGGCCGCGGCTCGCGTCGGGTCCGGCCAGACCCGGTCCACCGCGGAGTTCAGCGCCGCGCCGGTGAGCACGGCGGTGGTGAGGAAGTAGAACCAGATGAGCACGACGATCGGCGCGGCCAGCGGCCCGTAGATCGACGTGGAGGGCCCGGCGACCGAGTAGCCCAGCGCCCAGCGCAGCACCCAGGAGACGGCCAGCCAGCCCAGCAGCGCCAGCAGCGCCCCGGGCACGTCCCGCCACCAGCGCGAGCGCACCGGGGTGGCCAGGTGGTAGAGCGTGGCCAGGCAGCAGACCGAGAGGACCAGCACGACGGGCCAGTACAGCGTCGTCAGCCAGCGCACGTGCTCGGGCAGCCACTCCCCGAGCAGCCGCGGGCCGACGAGCACCAGCGGGACCACGACGACCCCGACGAGCAGCGCCACGAGGTACGTCGACAGCGACAGCAGCCGGGTGCGCACGATGCCGCGGTGCCCGCCGAGGCCGTACATGATCGCGATGGTGTCGACGTGGACGTTGAGCGCCCGCGAGCCCGACCACACGCTCACCGCGAAGGCGAGCAGCGTCAGGTCCGCCCGCCCGGAGGTGGTCACGGAGTCGAAGGTCGGCAGGATGACGCCGGCGATGGCCTCGGGGGTGAACAGCGACTGCGTGAGCCGGGTCAGCTGCCCGCGGGCGGCCGCCACGTCGTCGGCGCCCAGCCAGCGGCCGAGGTAGCCCAGGCTGGCGACGAGCCCGAAGACGAGCGGCGGCAGGGACAGCAGGGCGAAGAAGCCGCCCTCCGCCGCCAGGCCGGTGACCCGGAAGCGCAGGCAGGCCTCCAGCGTGCCGGCGGCCAGGGCCCGCCCGTCGCGCCATGCGCGCACGGCCGCGGCGGGCGGGCGCACCCGCAGCGGCGGCGCGGCGCCCGCCGCGGCGACGGGGGCGCGGGAGGGGTCCTCGGGCACCCGGACACGGTAGCCGCGCCGCCGGGCGGCCGGGCGCGGGACGCTCCGGGGCCCCGGGGGGCCCCGGAGGGCTCCGCTCGGCCCCTCCGGGTGTGGGGCGGGGGCGGAACCGCCATGATGACCGGGTCCGCCGCACGACCGAGCCCCTTCTGGAGGGAACCCCGCGATGCAGATCTGGCCCGGCCGGCCCTACCCCCTGGGCGCCACCTACGACGGTGCGGGGACCAACTTCGCGCTGTTCTCCGAGGTCGCCGAACGGGTCGAGCTCTGCCTCATCGGCGACGACGGCAGCGAGCAGCGCATCCCGATGCCGGAGGTCGACGGCTTCGTGTGGCACGCCTACCTGCCCTCGGTCATGCCGGGGCAGCGCTACGGCTACCGCGTCCACGGCCCCTTCCACCCCGAGAGCGGCGCCCGCTGCCAGCCGGAGAAGCTGCTGCTGGACCCCTACGCGAAGGCGATCGAGGGGCAGGTCGACGGCGACGAGTCGCTGTTCTCCTACTACTTCGACAAGCCCGACCAGGTCAACGTCGAGGACAGCCTCGGGCACACGATGCTGTCGGTGGTGGTCAACCCCTACTTCGACTGGGGCAACGACCGCCGGCCCGGGCACGAGTACCACGAGTCGGTGATCTACGAGGCGCACGTCAAGGGCCTGACGAAGCTGCACCCGGACGTGCCCGAGGAGATCCGCGGCACCTACGCCGCGATGGCGCACCCGGCGGTCATCGAGCACCTGACCTCGCTGGGCATCACGGCCGTCGAGCTCATGCCCGTGCACCAGTTCGTGCAGGACACCCACCTGGTCGACAAGGGCCTGTCCAACTACTGGGGCTACAACACCATCGGCTTCTTCGCCCCGCACAACGCCTACTCCTCCACCGGCCAGCGCGGCCAGCAGGTGCAGGAGTTCAAGTCGATGGTGCGCGCGCTGCACGAGGCGGGCATCGAGGTCATCCTCGACGTCGTCTACAACCACACCGCCGAGGGCAACCACATGGGCCCGACGCTGTGCTTCCGCGGGATCGACAACCAGGCGTACTACCGCCTGGTCGACGGCGACCAGAAGCACTACTTCGACACCACGGGCACCGGCAACAGCCTGCTCATGCGCTCTCCGCACGTCCTGCAGCTGATCATGGACTCGCTGCGCTACTGGGTGACGGACATGCACGTCGACGGCTTCCGCTTCGACCTCGCCGCCACCCTGGCCCGCCAGTTCCACGAGGTCGACCGCCTCAGCGCCTTCTTCGACCTCGTGCAGCAGGACCCGGTGGTCTCGCAGGTCAAGCTCATCGCCGAGCCCTGGGACGTCGGCGACGGCGGCTACCAGGTCGGCGGCTTCCCGCCGCTGTGGACGGAGTGGAACGGCCGCTACCGCGACGCGATCCGCGACTTCTGGCGCGGCGAGCCGCGCACGCTGGGCGAGTTCGCCAGCCGCATCAGCGGCTCCTCGGACCTGTACGAGCACTCCGGGCGCAAGCCGATCGCGAGCATCAACTTCGTCACCGCCCACGACGGCTTCACGATGCGGGACCTGGTCTCCTACAACGAGAAGCACAACGAGGCCAACGGTGAGGGCGGCGCGGACGGCGAGAGCCACAACCGGTCGTGGAACTGCGGCGTCGAGGGACCCAGCGACGACCCGGAGGTCGTGTCGCTGCGGGCGCGCCAGCACCGCAACCTGCTGACGACGCTGCTGCTGAGCCAGGGCGTGCCGATGGTGCTGCACGGCGACGAGCTGGGCCGCACCCAGCGGGGCAACAACAACGCCTACTGCCAGGACAACGAGATCTCCTGGGTGGACTGGAAGCTGGACGACACCCAGCGCGAGCTGCTGGCCTTCGCCCAGCGCGTCGTGGCCCTGCGGCGCACCGAGCCGGTCTTCCAGCGCCGCCGCTTCTTCGCCGGTGACGCCTCCCGCGGCGGCGAGAGCGAGGTCGGCGACATCGAGTGGTTCAGCGCCGCCGGCAGCGAGATGACCGACGCCGACTGGAGCGGCCACTCCAACGGCGCGGTGATGGTCTTCCTCAACGGGGAGGCGATCCCCGAGCCGGACCGGCGCGGCGAGCGCATCGTCGGCGACTCGTTCCTGGTGCTCTACAACCCCTGGCACGAGACGGTCGAGTTCACCCTCCCCGAGAAGGCGTACGGCGACGACTGGCGGCCGCGGCTGGACACCGCCGACGACCAGGTCGGCATCGTGTCGATCTTCACCGAGGAGTCCGCGTTCTCGCCGGGCGCGAAGCTCCCGGTCGCGGGACGATCCGTGCTGGTCCTGGCCCGCGAACCCCTGGGAGAGAAGTGAACTACCGCCCGGCCGTGGTGCCCGTGAGCACCTACCGCCTGCAGGTGCAGCCCGCCTTCACCTTCGACGACGCCGCCGCGCAGGCCGGCTACCTGGCCGCCCTCGGCGTCTCGCACGCCTACCTGTCGCCCGTGCTGGCACCCGCGAAGGGGTCCCAGCACGGCTACGACGTCGTCGACCACTCCCGCCTGAACCCCGAGGCGGGGGACCGGGAGGCCTTCGACCGGCTCAGCGCCGCCCTGGGCGAGGCCGGCCTGGCCGCCGTCGCCGACGTGGTGCCCAACCACATGGCCGTGCCCACGCCGGCCTCCGACAACGCCCAGCTGTGGTCGGTGCTCAAGGAGGGCCCGCGCTCGCCCTTCGCCTCCTGGTTCGACGTCGACTGGTCCGTGCAGGACCGGGCGATCCTCATGGCCGTCCTCGGCCAGCGCATCGGGCAGGTGCTGGCCGCCGGCGAGCTGTCGCTGGACCGCTCCGGCGACCCCTTCGACGGCGGCCCGGTGCTGCGCTACTACGACCACGTCTTCCCCGTGCGCCCCGGCACCGAGGACCTGCCGCTGGCGCAGCTGGTGGACCGCCAGTGGTACCGGCTGGCGCACTGGCGGGTCGCCGACGAGGAGCTGAACTACCGGCGCTTCTTCGACGTGGACACCCTGGCGGCCATCCGCGTCGAGGACCCCGACGTCTTCGACGCCTCGCACGCGCTGCTGCTGGACCTGCTGCACTCCGGCCAGCTGCAGGGGCTGCGCATCGACCACCCGGACGGCCTGGCGGACCCGCGCGGCTACCTGCAGCGCCTGGCGGAGGTCACCGCCACCGGCGAGGGCGGCTCCAGCGCCTGGGTGGTGGTGGAGAAGATCCTCGAGGGCGAGGAGGTGCTGCCGCAGGACTGGCCGTGCGCGGGCACCACGGGCTACGACGCGCTGCAGCGCATCGGCGGTCTCTTCGTCGACGCCGCCGGGGCCGAGCCGCTGTCGGGGCAGTACGCGGGCACGACCGGGGACACCCGGCCGTTCGCCACCATCGTCGACGAGGCCAAGCGCGAGGTCGTCGAGCACGGCCTGTACGCCGAGGTCCACCGGCTCGTGGAGCTGCTGTCGGGGATCTGCCACGACGACGTCGACCTGCGCGACCACACCCGGCGCGGGCTGCACGAGTGCGTCGTGGAGCTGCTGGTGGCGATGGAGCGCTACCGCGCCTACGTCACCCCGGGGCAGCCGGCGCCCGCGGAGAGCGTCGAGGTGCTCGAGCACGCCGCCTCGATCGCCCGCCACCGGCTGCCGGCCGAGCGCCAGGACACCCTCGACGTCGTCGTGGACCTGGCGCTGAACCGCACCGGCTCCCCCGACGACGAGCGCATCGCGGAGTTCGTGGTCCGCTTCCAGCAGACCTGCGGGCCCGTGATGGCCAAGGGCATCGAGGACACCGCCTTCTACCGCTGGTTCCGGCTGAGCGCGCTCAACGAGGTGGGCGGCGACCCGACCCGCTTCGGCACCGCTCCGGAGGAGTTCCACTCCTTCGCCGCCCGGTTGGCCCGCGACTGGCCGGCGACCATGACGACCCTGTCCACGCACGACACCAAGCGCAGCGAGGACGTGCGGGCGCGGCTGGTGACGCTGTCGGAGTTCACCGAGGAGTGGGCCGAGGCGCTGGCGACCTGGCGCGAGCTGGCCGCCGACCACCGCGCGGGCGAGCTGGACGCGCGCACCGAGCTGCTCGTCTGGCAGACGCTGGTCGGCACCTGGGGCACGGGCCCCCTCAGCGCCGAGCGGCTGCTGGCCTACCTGCAGAAGGCCACGCGGGAGGCCAAGGACCACACCACGTGGACGGCTCCCGACGAGGCGTACGAGAGCGCCGTGGAGCGCTTCGCGACGGGCGTGCTGGGCGACGAGGCGGTCCTGGCGGCCGTCGCCGAGTTCGTCGAGCTGATCGCCCCGGCCGCCCGCACCGCCCTGCTGGGCCAGAAGCTCGTGCAGCTGACGATGCCCGGGGTGCCCGACGTCTACCAGGGCACCGAGCTCGTCGACCTGTCCCTGGTCGACCCCGACAACCGCCGCCCGGTCGACTACGCCGAGCGCGCCCGGCGGCTGGCGGCGCTGGACGGCGGCTCCCGGCCCGCCGACCTCGACGACGAGAAGCTGCTCGTCGTCTCCCGGACGCTGCGGGCCCGGCGCGAGCACGCGGACGTCTTCACCGGTCCCGACGCCGGCTACGCCCCCGTGCCGACCTCGACCGGCAACGCCGTCGCCTTCGCCCGCGGGAGCGTCGAGGCGCCGGGGGCGGTCGCCGTCGCCACCCGGCTGCCGGTGTCGCTGGAGCGCCACGGCGGCTGGGGCGAGCACACGCTCACCCTGCCCGAGGGGACGTGGCGGGACGCGTTCACGGGTGCCGAGCACGGCGGCGGGCCGGCGCGGCTGGCCGACCTGCTGCGCGACCTGCCGGTCTCGCTGCTGCTGCGCGCGGGCTGAGCGCGCGGAGCCCGCGGCGGGACGGCCTCCCGCCGCGGGCGCCGGCCTCCTGAGCACCCGGCCTCCTGAGCACCGGCCCGCGCACCGGTCGCGGACCCGGCGAGGGTCCGACAGGCTGGGGGCATGGAGTTCGGGGTGTGGGCGCCGACGGCGCAGCAGGTGGAGGTCCTCGTCGGCACGGGGGACGAGGTCGAGCGGCACGCGATGCGACGCAGCGGTTCTCCCCGCGAGGGGTGGTGGTCGGCCGAGGTGGCCGGCGCCGGGCACGGCACCCGGTACGCCTTCAGCCTCGACGGCGGCGACGCCCGGCCGGACCCCCGTTCGGGCTGGCAACCGGAGGGCGTGCACGCGCCCAGCGCGGTCGTCGAGGAGAGCAGGTTCTCCTGGACGGACCAGGGGTGGCGCGGCCGCGACGCGCGCGGTGCGGTGTTCTACGAGATGCACGTGGGCACCTTCACCCCCGAGGGGACCTTCGCCGCGGCGACCGCGAAGCTGGACCACCTCGTCGACCTCGGCGTCGACGTCGTGGAGGTGCTGCCGGTCTCCTCGTGGGACGGGCCGTGGAACTGGGGCTACGACGGCGTGGCGCCCTACGCGGTGCACCACGAGTACGGCGGGCCCGAGGGGTTCGCGGCGTTCGTCGACGCCTGCCACGCCAAGGGCCTGGCGGTCGCGCTGGACTGCGTCTACAACCACCTCGGCCCCAGCGGGAACTACCTCGGCGAGTTCGGCCCCTACTTCACCGACAAGCACGACACCCCGTGGGGCGCGGCGGTCAACCTCGACGACACCGGCTCGGTGGAGGTGCGGCGCTGGATCTGCGACAACGCGCTGCGCTGGTTCCGCGACTTCCACGTCGACGCGCTGCGCCTGGACGCCGTCCACGCCCTCGTCGACGACTCCCCCGTCCACCTGCTGGCCCAGCTGGCCGACGAGGTGGCGGCGCTGTCCGCCGAGCTCGGCCGGCCCCTGTCGCTGGTCGCCGAGTCCGACCTCAACGACGCCAAGATGGTGACGCCCACGGCGCAGGGCGGGTTCGGCATGACGGCGCAGTGGGACGACGACGTGCACCACGCGCTGCACGCGCTGCTCACCGGGGAGCGCCAGGGCTACTACGCCGACTTCGGCGACCCCGAGGTGCTGAAGACGACCTTCGAGGAGGCCTTCTTCCACGCCGAGCGATTCTCCGCCTTCCGCGGCGAGGTGTGGGGCAGGAAGGTCGACCGCGCCGCGGTGCCGGGGACGGCGTTCCTGGGCTACCTGCAGACCCACGACCAGGTCGGCAACCGGGCCGTCGGCGACCGCATCGGGCACCTGCTCAGCCCCGCGCGGCAGGCCGCCGGGGCGGCGCTGTACCTGCTGGGCCCCTTCACCCCCATGGTCTTCATGGGCGAGGAGTGGAACGCCTCCACCAAGTGGCAGTTCTTCACCTCCTTCCCCGACCCCGAGCTGGGGGCCGCGGTCAGCGAGGGCCGGCGCTCGGAGTTCGGCGAGCACGGCTGGAGCGCCGACGAGGTGCCCGACCCGCAGGACCCGCGCACCAGGGAGGCCTCGGTGCTGCGCTGGGAGGAGACCGGCGAGGGCGAGCACGCCCGCATGCTGCGCTGGTACCGCGACCTCATCGCGCTGCGGCGCGGTCGGGAGCAGTTCCGCGACGCCGACCTGCGCGCGGTGCGCGTCGACGTGCGCGGCAACGCGCTGGTGCTGCACCGCGGCGACCACCGCGTCGTCGTGGCGCTGGGCGACGGCGGTGACGTGGACGTCGACGGCGACCCGGTGGAGGTCCTCTGCTCCTTCTCCGACGGCCCGGCGCCCGAGCTGCTCGGCGAGGGCGTGCGGCTGCCGTCGGAGTCGGTCGTGGTCCTGCGCGTCGCGTGAGCGGGGTGCACGGGCGGGCGGAGGACGCGAGGGAGGACGCGAGGGAGGACGCGGCTCACGCGGGTCCCGGCTCGGCCGCCGACCGGGTGCGCAGGGCGGCGGTGCGCATCGCCGCCCTCGCGCAGGACGGGCTGGTGTACGCGGTGGGCGAGCCGTCCAAGGACTACGACGCGGCGCGCTACCGGGAGCTGGGCGAGCTGGCCGCGGACCTGCTGGCGGCGGTCTCGGACACCCCGCGCGAGGTGCTGCGGCTGGTGCTGGACGCCGACGCCGGGTACGCGACGCCGAAGGTGGACGTGCGGGCGGCGGTGGTCGACGAGCGGGAGCGCTTCCTCATGCTGCGCGAGCGCAGCGACGGGTTGTGGTCGCTGCCGGGCGGCTGGGCCGACCCGGGCGACCGCCCCGGCGAGGCCGCCGTGCGGGAGGTGCTGGAGGAGACCGGCTACCCCGTCGAGGTCGTCAAGGTCGTCGGGGTCTGGGAGCGCGAGGCCCGCGGCAAGCAGCCGCCGATGCCGGTGAGCGTGTTCCACCTGTACTTCCTGTGCCGGGCGGTCGGCGAGCCGGTCGCGGCCTCGCAGCTGGAGACGCTCGACGTCGGCTGGTACGGGCTCGACGAGCTGCCGCCGCTGTCGCTGCGCCGGATCGACCGCTGGGAGCTGGAGCGGGTGATCGCCCACCACCGCGACCCCTCGCTGCCCACCGAGTGGGACTAGGGTGCTCGGCTGTTGCCGGTCGTCCGCGACAGCCGAGCCCGACCCCCCAGCCAGGAGCACCCCGTGCCCGTCGTCCCGTCCGCCGCGCCGGCCCCCGCAGGACGCCGCTGGGAGCGCACCGACACCCGCCGGCTGCTGCGCCTGCTGGGGGTCGTCGCCGCTCTGCACGTGCTGGGCTGGGGGGTGCTCGGGCTGCTCGTCGTCCCGTACGAGCACTCCGTCGGCGAGCAGGTCTTCGGCTGGGGCCTGGGCCTGACGGCCTACGTCTTCGGCGTGCGGCACGCCTTCGACGCCGACCACATCGCCGTCATCGACGGCACCACCCGCAAGCTCACCCAGTCCGGCGGCAGGGGCGGCAGCCGGCCGCTGTCGGTGGGCTTCTGGTTCTCCCTGGGCCACTCCACCGTCGTCTTCGCCATGGCCCTGCTCGTGGCCACCGGCGCCCGCTTCGCCTCCGGCCTGGTGACCGAGGGCAGCACCGCCCGCGACGCCCTCGGCGTCTTCGGCACCAGCGCCGCGGGCGTCTTCCTGTGGGTCATCGGGCTGGTCAACCTCGCCGCGCTGGCCGGCGTGCTGCGCACCGCGCGCCGGCGCCGCCGCGGCGAGCTGGACGACGCGGCGCTGGCCCAGCACCTGGCGCTCGACGGGGCGCTGGCCCGCCTGCTGCGCCGCTCCACCGCCCGCATCCGCTCCCCGCGCCAGGTCTACCCGGCCGGGCTGCTCATGGGCCTGGGCTTCGACACCGCCACCGAGGTGGCGCTGCTCGTGCTCGCCGGCACCGCCGCCGTCACCCTGCCCTGGTACGCCGTGCTCGTGCTGCCGGTGCTCTTCACCGCCGGGATGAGCCTGTTCGACACCCTCGACGGCGCCTTCATGAACCTCGCCTACGACTGGGCGCTGGCCCACCCGCTGCGCCGGCTGGCCTACAACGGCGTCGTCACCGGGCTGTCGGTGGCCGTCTGCCTGGCCATCGGCACGATCCAGCTGGTCGGCGTCGCGCACGAGCAGCTGCACCTGGGCGACGCGCTCACCACCCGCGTGGCCGCCGTGGACACCGGCGCCGTCGGCTACGCCGTGGCGGCGCTGTTCCTGCTCGTGTGGCTGGGGGCGCTGGTGTGGTGGCGCGCCTCGCGCTCAGGCCAGCGCGGCGCCGTCGCGGGCGAGCGCTGACAGCCGCGAGACCGCCCGCAGGTACTTCTTGCGGTACCCGCCGCCCAGCAGCTCGTCGGTGAAGACCCGGTCGAAGGGCACCCCGGAGGCCACGACGGGGATGTCGCGGTCGTAGAGGCGGTCGGCCAGCACCACCAGGCGCAGCCCGACCATCTGGTCGGAGACCGTGCGCACCCCGCGCAGGCACACCAGCGGGACCTCGCCGACCATGGCGCCGTAGCGGCTGGGGTGCACCTGCGCCAGGTGCTCCAGCACGGCGCCGAAGTCGTCGAGGGTGGCGCCCTCGCGGCCGGCCGCCACGCGCTCGACGTCGGCGTCGGCCAGCGGGTCGGGCGCGGCCGGCAGCCCGCGGTGGCGGTAGTCCTCGCCGTCGACGCGCTGCACGGTGAACTGCCCGGCCAGCGCCTGGATCTCGCGCTGGAAGTCCTGGGCGGCGAAGCGCCCCTCCCCCAGCGCGCCCGGCAGGGTGTTCGAGGTGGCCGCCAGGCGCACCCCGCGGTCGACGAGCTCGCGCATCAGCCGCGACATCAGGACGGTGTCGCCGGGGTCGTCGAGCTCGAACTCGTCGATGCAGACCAGGGAGTGCGGGGCGAGCGCGTCCACGGCCTGGCGGAAGCCCAGCGCGCCGACGAGGTTGGTGTACTCCACGAAGGTGCCGTAGGCCGCGGTGCGGCCGCCGTCGGTGACCACCTGGTGGTACAGCGAGGACAGCAGGTGCGTCTTGCCGACGCCGAAGCCGCCGTCGAGGTACATGCCGGGCGGCCCGGCGGGCGCCTTGCGCTTGAAGAGCCCGGCCAGCCCGCCGCGGGCCCCGTCCCCGGCCAGCACCCGCTCGCCGAAGCCGCTCATGGCCTGCACGGCCTGGGCCTGGGTGGGGTGCTCCGGCGCCGGCACGTAGGACGCGAAGCGCACCCCGGCGAAGCGCGGCGGGGGCACCAGCTCGGCGACCAGCTGCTCCGGCGGGACGCGGGGGTCGCGCTGCGCGAGGGAGTCCACACGGGTCTCGGGGCTGGTCACCGGTCCACAGTAGGGCGCGGCCGGGCGGGGGGCCCGGCGTGGTCTGGCAGGATCGCGCCGCGGGAACGCCGCCGCGCCGCGCGGTGTTGCCGCTGCCACGACGACCCGCTGGAGGAACCCGCTGTGAGCACGCTGCCCCTGGACACCGACTCCAAGCTCGCCGCCTACGCGCACCCCGACAAGCTCGTCACGACCGGCTGGCTGGCCGAGCACCTCGGCGAGGACGGGCTCGTCGTCGTGGAGAGCGACGAGGACGTCCTGCTGTGGGACACCGGTCACGTCCCGGGGTCGGTGAAGGTCGACTGGCACACCGAGCTCAACGACCCGGTCACCCGCGACTACGTCGACGGCGCCGGCTTCGCCGCGCTCATGTCCCGCAAGGGCATCTCGCGCGAGGACACCGTCGTCATCTACGGCGACAAGAACAACTGGTGGGCGGCCTACGCGCTGTGGGTGTTCACCCTCTTCGGCCACCCGGACGTGCGGCTGCTGGACGGCGGGCGCGCCAAGTGGGTCGCCGAGGGGCGCGAGATGACCACCGAGGTGACCGAGCGGGCCGCCACCGACTACCCCGTCGTGGAGCGCTCCGACGCGGGGGTGCGCGCCTTCAAGGAGGACGTGCTGGCCCACCTCGGCGGCCGGCTGGTCGACGTGCGCTCCCCGCAGGAGTACACCGGCGAGCGCACGCACATGCCCGACTACCCCGAGGAGGGCACCGTCCGCGGCGGCCACATCCCCGGCGCCGACAGCGTCCCGTGGGCGCGCGCGGCCGCCGAGGACGGCACGTTCCGCACGCGCGAGGAGCTGGAGGCCATCTACCAGCAGGAGAAGGGCCTGTCCCCCGAGGACGACGTCATCGCCTACTGCCGCATCGGCGAGCGCTCCAGCCACACGTGGTTCGTGCTGCAGCACCTGCTGGGCTTCGAGAAGGTCCGCAACTACGACGGCTCGTGGACCGAGTGGGGCAACGCCGTGCGCGTGCCGATCGTCAAGGGGCCGGACAAGGGGTCGCTGCGGTGAGCGACGACCTGTCGAGCGAGCCCACCGCCGGCCTGCCGCCGGCCATGGCCGAGATCGTCGAGGACTTCCGGGCGCTGCCCGAGCGCGAGCGGCTGCAGCTGCTGCTGGAGTTCAGCCAGGGCCTGCGCCCGCTGCCCGCGCAGTTCGAGGGGCGCCCGGAGCTGATGGAGCGCGTCGACGAGTGCCAGTCGCCGGTCTTCATCTCCGTGGAGGTCGGCGAGGAGCAGGACCACCGCGTGCACCTGCACGTCTCCGCCCCGGCGGAGGCGCCGACCACGCGCGGCTTCGCCGGGGTGCTGCAGGAGGGCCTGGACGGGCTGCCCGCCCAGCAGGTGCTGGAGCTGCCGGCCGACGTGTGCTTCCGGCTCGGCCTGGAGCAGGCCGTCAGCCCGCTGCGGATGCGCGGGATGACGGGGATGCTCGCGCGGGTCAAGCGCCAGGTGCGCGTGGCGGTCGCGGCCTGAGGGCGGCGGAGGGGCGGGCGCACGGGGTGCGGGGAGGAGGAGCGTGAGCGAGGTCCAGCAGGCGGGCACGACGGCGGACGGGACGGCGGGTGCGGCGGCGGACGGGGCGGCGGACGGCGGCGGGCCGCCGCGGCACCCGGCGCTGCCGGTGACGCGGGTGGCCGAGGCCGAGCTGCCCACCACGCACGGGACCTTCCGCGCGGTCGCCTACCGCCAGGCGGACGGCGTCGAGCACCTGGCGCTCGTCGCCGGCGAGGTCGGCGACGGCCACGACGTCCTCGTGCGCCTGCACTCGGAGTGCCTGACCGGGGACGCGCTGGGCTCGCTGCGCTGCGACTGCGGCCCGCAGCTGCAGACCGCCCTGGACACCATCAGCGCGCACGGGCGCGGGATCGTGCTGTACCTGCGCGGGCAGGAGGGCCGCGGCATCGGCCTGGCCGCGAAGATCGCCGCCTACGCGCTGCAGGAGCAGGGCCGCGACACCGTGGAGGCCAACCTCGACCTCGGCCTGCCGGTGGACTCCCGCGACTACACCGGGGCCGCCGCCGTGCTGCGCGACCTGGGCGTGCGCGACGTGGAGCTCATGACGCACAACCCCGTCAAGGTCGAGGCGCTGCGCGGGCACGGGGTCCCCGTGGTGCGCCGGCGCGACCTGCCCGTGGCCCAGACGCGGGACAACGTGCGCTACCTGCGCACCAAGCGCGACCGCATGGGTCACCGCCTGCCCGGCGTCTCCTGAGCCGACGGGCGCGCCGGGCGCGCGGGGCTCAGCGCGAGCAGCTGGCCGCCGGGGCCGGGTGGGCGGGACGGCTCGGGCGGGCGGGTCCGCGCTGGGCGGGGGGCACGGGCGCGGCGGACCCGTGCCCGGGCCCCGGTCCGGCGCCCGCACCCCCCGGCTGACCGCCGCCCCCGGGCACCACCCGCGCGCCGGCGTACCCGCGGCCGGAGTGCAGCAGGACGGCGGCCACCGCACCGGCCTGGCCGGCGTCGGGGAAGTGCCCCCACCGCGAGGCCACCCCGCCGCGGTCGTCGAGCAGCTCCAGGTCGCACGCCCCCGCGCCGGCCGCGCCGGAGCCGGCGAGCGCGGCGCGCACGGGCGCCAGCGCCTCGTCGGGGACGGCGAGGACGAGGACGAGCCCGTGCCCGTCGCGCACGTACAGCCGCGGCAGGGTGCTGGTGGGGCCTTCCAGGCGGACCTCGAGGGGACCGCGACCGGTGCGCTCGGTGGGCAACGTCGCCTCCTGTGGCAGCTGCGTCCCCGCGCCGTCGCGGGGGCTGCTCCCATGGTGACGCATCGGCGCCGGGCAGCGGCGGGGTTCCAGCTGGCAGTCGCCCGGGAATCCCCCGGGTCGGGGGCGCCCCCGGTCGGCGGTCGGGTCAGCAGTCGGGGGCGTACGCGAAGCGGTGGCACAGCGCGTCCCCGTCGGGGGCGGCGACCGCCGGCAGCACCCGCGTTGAGTCCTCGAAGGGGCTGACGCCGTCCAGCAGCGCGTCGAAGCGGTCGTCGGCCAGCAGGTCCATCGCCAGCGACAGCCGCCGCCGGGTCGTCCAGCGCGGCGCGCGCGCCGGCGGGACCCGGCCCACCTGGCTGGCGCGGATCGTCAGCCGGCGCGAGTGGAAGCCCTCGCCGAGGCCCACCTCGACGCTGCGGTCGCCGTACCAGCTGAGCTCGGTGAGCACCCCCTCGGCGCCCAGCAGCCCCAGGCCCGTCGTCAGCCCCGCCCCGGTACCGCTGGTGTGCAGGACGACGTCGCGCTCGCGGCGGGCGTCGTCGGGGGCCACGAGGCGGACGCCGAGCCGCTCGGCCGCGGCCTGGCGGTCCGGGCGCACGTCGACGGCCTCCACGTCGGTGCCGGGCACCCGCGCGGCGAGCGCGGTCACGAGCAGGCCCAGCACCCCGGCCCCCACGACGCTGACGCGGTCGCCGATGCCCAGCTGGGCGTCCCAGACGCCGTTGACCGCCGTCTCCAGCATCCCGGCGAGCACGGCCCGCGACGACGGCACCGCCGCCGGGACGACGAGCACCGCGGCGGCCGGCACCACGTAGCGGTCCTGGTGCGGGTGCGGGCAGAACACCGTGCGCCCCACCAGGTCCTGCACGCGCGGACCGGCCTGCACGACCGTCCCCACCGACAGGTGGCCGTACTTGACGGGGAAGGGGAACTCCCCGGCCTGGAAGGGGGCGCGCATCACGTCGTGCTGGCTGGCGGGCACCCCGCCGGACATCACCAGGGCCTCGGTGCCGCGGCTGACGGCGGAGAACTGCGCGCGCACCTCCACCTCGGCGTTGCCGATGACGGGCAGCAGCTCCTCGCGCAGCTCCGCCGCACCGGGACCCGTCGTCCACAGCGCCCTCGCGACGCTCACCGGCCACCTCCCGCACCCGGGGCCGCGCCGGGGTCCGCGCCGAGGCCCAGCGTCGAGCGCAGGAAGTCCGTCACGGCGCTCTCCCAGCGCTCGGGGTCCACGTTCCACTCCTTGGTGTGGCGCGCCGTCGTGCTCGGCACGTAGGTGACGAGGTCCGGGCGGGCCCGCGCCAGCCGCTGCGAGGGGCCGGAGGGCACGTAGTCGTCGTCGTCGGAGTGCAGCAGGAGCACGGGCAGCACGAGCTCCTCGGCGCGGCGCACCCAGTCCATCGTCCGCAGGTCCACCGGTCCCTCGACCCCCACGAGCCGGCGGCCCAGCGGGTGCGCCAGCAGGCGCAGCCCGTAGCGGCCCAGCCGCACGGGCACCCCCCGCTGCCGCGCCTGGTGGTCCAGCACGTCGTACCAGTCGACGACGGGGCCGTCGAGGACGAGCGCGGCCACGTCCTCGGCCAGCGGCGAGCGGGCGGTGAACTGCAGCAGGATCGCCCCGCCCATCGACCAGCCGACGACGACGAGGCGGCGGGCGCCGCGGGCCAGGGCGTGCCGGGCGACGGCCTCCACGTCCTGCCACTCGGTGTCGCCCAGGCCGTAGAGCGCGGCGGCGGAGGCGGGCCCGTCGGCGTCGTTGCGGTAGGCGGGCACGAGGCTGGGGATGCCGAGGCGGTGCAGGACCGGCAGCGCGCGCAGCGCCTCCTCGCGGGTGGCCCCGCGGCCGTGCACGAGGACGGCCCAGGTGTCCGAGGGCTCGCCCGCCGGCGGGACGCACCAGCACGGCAGGTCCCCCACCTCGCCGGGCACGAGCAGGTCCTCGTGCGGCAGGCCGAGGGCGCTGGTGGGGTCCCCCGCGTAGTAGTACTGGTTCCAGCGCGCCGCCCCCGGCAGCGCGGCGCCGGAGTCGACGGCGAGCAGCTCGCGCACCACCCGTCCCCCGCCGCCCCCGTCGGCCCCGCCCGTGACCTCCAGCACGTCGCCGACGCGGAAGTGCCCGCGCCCGGCGTCGGTCCACACCCCGTAGCGGCCGGGCACGACGGTGTCCGGGGAGGCGGCCAGCACCACCCGGCGCGGGCCCACCTGCAGCACCTCGACGTCGTCGGGCTTGTGCCGGCGCGGGGTGACGACGGCGCGGGCGAAGGAGGCGGCGACGGCGGTCGCGGCCGCGGCGGCGCCGCCCAGCGCGAGCGTCGTCGCGGCGGCGCCGACCGCCGCCCGCCGGCGGCCGTTCACCGCACCGCCCGGGCGGTGCGCCGCGCGGCGCGCACCGGGTGCGCGGTGGCCGCACCGGCGAGCAGCACGGCCGGCGGGACCCGGCGGCGTGGGGCGGCGCGGCTGGTCACAGGCGCGATCCTGCCCGAGACCCCGCCGCCCGCGCGACGAGGGCCCCGTTAGGGTCGGCTGCGTGTCGTCGACCACCGAGCCCCCCGCCACCCCGCCGCCCACCGGGGCGGGCGGCCCCTGGACGGTCGTCGTCCTCACCGAGGAGGCGTTCGGCGACGTCGACGCCCGCAACGTCGCCCAGCTGCACGCCGACGCCCGCGCCGCCGGCGAGGACGTGCGCCACCTGGTGCTGGTGCCCGCCGACACCGAGCGCAGCGTGCTCGCGGGGCTGCTGGACCACCTGAGCCTGGGCGAGCTGCGGGCGGCGCTGGGAGCCGTCCGCGAGGGCCGCCCGGACCCCGAGCGCGCCCGCGCGGACGCCGAGACCGCGCTGGCCGCGACGCTGGCGGCGCTGCGCGCCGAGGGCCTGCAGGCGCACGGGCGCACCACGGCCGACGACCCGCTGCCGGAGGTGCGCGAGGCGCTGCGCACCGAGCCCGACGCCCGCGAGGTGGTCGTCGTCACCCGCCCGCACGCCGTCGAGGACACCTTCCACACCGACTGGGCCTCGCGCGCCCGCGACAGCCTCGGCGTGCCCGTGCTGCACGTGTACGCGGGCACCACGCGGCTGGGCTGAGCGGGCCGCCGCGCGGAACAGCGCCCGGCGGGAGGCGGTTGCAGAGGACATGAGCGCGCACACCACACCCGAGACCAGCGGCACCCGCTACCCCGTCACCAAGACCGACGCCGAGTGGCGCGCCCAGCTGGACCCGCAGGAGTACCAGGTCCTGCGCCAGGCGGGCACCGAGCGCCCCTTCACCGGCGAGTACGAGGACACCACCACCGAGGGCGTCTACGCCTGCCGCGGCTGCGGTGCGGAGCTGTTCACGAGCACCGAGAAGTTCGCCTCGCACTGCGGGTGGCCGTCCTTCTACGACCCCAAGCAGTCCGACGCCGTGGAGCTGCTCGAGGACGACAGCCTCGGCATGCGCCGCACCGAGGTGCGCTGCGCCAGCTGCGGTTCGCACCTGGGCCACGTCTTCGAGGGCGAGGGCTACCCCACGCCCACCGACCAGCGGTACTGCATCAACTCCATCAGCCTGACGCTGCGCCCCGCGCAGGCCTGAGGGCGCTCCCGGGCCCGGGAGCAGCGCGGATGCGCGCGCCCGGGCCCGCGGGCACAGTGGGAGCCATGAGCGAGCCGTACTCCGAGACCTACCAGCCGATCGACCCCGAGCTGGACCCGCTGGCCGACCCGGATCTGCAGCAGGCGGACTCCTCGATCGAGCAGGACCCCGACGACGGCGACGAGCTGCGCGACCTGCAGACGGACACCCTGCTGGCCGACAGCGACGACGACACCTACGACACGAGCCGGCGGCTGAGCCACGCCACCGAGGAGCTCATGCGCGACGACGTCGACCCGGACAACGAGACGATCGACGAGCGCATCACGCAGGAGGAGCCGGACGAGGCGGGCGGGGCCGGGCACCTGGGCACCGTCGACCACGTCGCCGGCGCCGACGCCGAGGACCCCGAGCGGCTCTGAGGACGGCAGCACGCACGACGCGCGAGAGGCGCCGCACCAAGGGTGCGGCGCC
>NZ_JBJLSF010000089.1:0-19918 GCF_050871885.1 Kineococcus aridisoli
AGGCCCCGACGCATTCGCGTCGGGGCCTCTGCCGTTTGCCGGTGGTGCAGTAAGCACCCCTCGCCCACCTGTGGACGGCACGAGCCACCCCGCTTCGCTGCTCGTCCCGCTCACAGGTGGACGACGGGACCCACCGGCCCAGCTGCACCCAGCTGGCACGGCACCTGACCACTTCGTCGCACCGAAGCGTGCGCCAGCCGGGCACAGCTTCACGAGGTGCCGCGCCGGGAACGACCCGCGCACGCAGCCGGCCGCGCCGGCGGGGGAGCGCGAGGGGGCGCAGCGCCCCTCGCCCGAATCGTCGCGCCGGCGCGCAGCGCCGTCCGTGTCCGCGCCGGGCGCTGAGCGTGCGGTGCTCCCAACGCTGACAGCGTCGGGAGCACCGCACGGGGTGTCAGCGGTTCTTCCACTCCGGCAGCACGCCGCGCGAGACGGCGGCGTACACCAGGCGGGCCAGGGAGCACCGGTCGTCGTGCTGCATGGCCTCGCGCGCCCACAGCTCGGCGGCGATGGTGTTGTCCTGGTCCCAGGCGATGAACGCCTGCACGGCCAGGGCGGCTGCGTGCTCGGCGTCGTTGCGGGTCGCCGTGTCGAGCACGCGGCCGACGCCGTCGATGATGCGGTCGCTGACGTCGGGGTCCGGTGCGCCGTTGGCGAGCAGACGGCCCGCGGCTTCGGCGGTCAGGGGGTCGGTGTGGTGGGCGGTGGGGTCGCCCTCGGCCCAGCCGCCACGGTGGGCCAGGACGAGCAGCGCGTCGCGGCTGGTGTGGTGCATCAGCGCCGCCGCCAGCGCGGTGCCGGTGATGGTGTCGTCACCGCGCACCCACGCGATCCACGCCTGCGTGCTCGCGCGCACGGCCTCGGCCTGCTCGCCGATCAGCGCTGCGGCGACGGGCAGCGCGTCCAGGCCGGTGACGTCCGCCAGGGTGCGAGCCTTGTTCACGGTGGGTCCTCTCGTTGCTCGGTGCTGGCACCGGTCGGTGCGAGCAGGTGAGCCGGAGAGCGACGGTGAGTGCGTCGTCGGCTGGCGCCGCCGACCGCTCACCGCCCCCTCCCGGCGATGTGAGATCAGGACCGGAGCGCACGACGGAAGGCACCCGCAGGGCGCGGCGCAGCCGCGAGTCGAGGACGCCCCGCAGGGAAGACGATCTTGGAGCGGGCCGCGCGGTCAGCGGCCGAGGAACGAGGGCGCAGCGGCCCGCCTCAAGATGGTCTGGACCGGCGGGGTCGAGCTCCGCTCGCTCGACTTGCCGTCGCCGTGCGGCCGGTCAGGATCGAGCGCCGGGAGGGGCAGGAGCGAACAGGACGCCGGCGCGTCAGCGCCGTCCTGGCGGCGACGCAGGAGCCGCACACGGTGCTGCGACCGGGTGGCACCGGCCCGGGCGGGCGCAGGTGGCGGGGTCACCCGCAGGGCGCGGCGCAGCCGCGAGCTGGGGCAGGCGCAGCCCGAGCGCAGCGAGCCCGGCTTGATGCCGGCACCGCAGCCCGCCAGGCTGCCGGGCCCGGAGCAGCACCAACCAGCAGCGCCCCTCGCCGCGCCAACAACTGCGACTGCCTTACACAGAACTTCTGCTGCGCTAAGTTCAACTTTTGTGACTCACGGCGACCGACTGCCAGCTTTTCAACAGTCCCCAGACAACTCAGTGAAGTTGGCCAGAAGACCGCTAAGCCTTCGCGCTAGCTGGCTGCCGAGCTGATGGCAGCTCCTTACGTCTCGATCAAACGCCTTGTAGGCAACTCAATGGCGGCGATGCTTTCGGCCGTCGAGGTCTACAATAAGCCGCAAATGACGTATCGAGACGAAGTAACTGTGATGCTCGTCGTCAACGCGTGGGAATTGGCACTAAAGGCAACCCTCCGTCAATCGGGTCGAACCATCTTCTACCCAAAGCAACGAAATGCACCGTATCGCTCTATTACGTTGAATGACGCGCTCGGTCGGGTGGCCTCAGGTGGCCTTTGGCCCTCCCCACTCGACGGCCCCGCCTTGACCGCGAACATCAAAGCGCTGTCCGAGTATCGCGATCGCGCTATTCATCTCTACAATGCTCAAGGCTTGGGTGCTGTAATCTACCCCTTCCTGCAGCAGAATGTGCTCAACTACCGAGACTTCATGCTTGCCCGATTTAAAAGAGACCTTGCCGACTCGATGACGTGGCAACTGCTGCCACTAGGTGCCACAGCGCCGGCTGACGTCGTGCAGTTCATGCGCGTCGACAAGGACGCGACGATGGTGGCCGAGGTGCAACAGTTCATCGACGAACTGCGCCGCTACATGGATGAGGCAGAGGCAGCCGGAAGTGACATGGGCCGGATTGCAACAATCTACGACATCAACATGCAGTCGATGAAGAAGATGACCAGCGCCGACCTTGTCGTAGCCGTGTCTCCGACGGCCGACGGCCAGGTTGTACTCAAGAAGACTGACCCGAACCAGACACATCCTTATAGCGCCGCACAACTCCTTGCGAAGGTAAACGAGCGTCGCAAGGGTCGCAAACTAACAACACATGACTTCAACGTAATCAGCTGGAAGCAGGACCTTCGCGCCAATACGACGTACGCGTGGAGGCACAGCAATAGCCTTACTTACGCTTGGTCAGGAGACGCCGTAAAGCACCTTTCCTCACTCACCGACGCGGACTATGACCTTGCACGAGCCGAGCACAAGCGACGCCCCCGGGCGTAGTTGTAGGCAAGCAGCCCATGTCATCAACAACTAGACGACATCGGCATCGAGCCCTTGTTAGTAGCGGTGGATCGCTACTAACAAGAGCGCACTGATGCGAAAGCCCGTTCCTCAAGCGTCAGCGTCACTACAGTCATGCTGGTGTCGATACGGTCTTGGGTTCAGGGCAAAGTCAGTGCAGTCGACGGATGGTTCACGTCTCGCAGTCGAGATGACTGGCGATTCGGGGGTGAGGTGACCGTCGTCGTCCTAACGCTGGCGGCTCTAGCCACGTCGGTGGTCTCCGCATTGGCTTCCGTTCAAGCGGCACAGGAGGCGCAGAGATCTAATGCCGACGCCAAGACGTCCATCGACCTGGCCAGACAAGGGCTTGAGGCAAGCCTCGAGGAAACGCGGCTGCAAGGTGCTGTGCCTGTGCTCGTCGGAAACACGGATGTTGTTGAGCATGAGGGGCCGCACCTCGGGAGGACCGCTCATTTAGTCACAGGCTCAATGGATGAGGTCGGCATCCGAACAATCTCAGAGATCGCGGTGGTTAATGAGGGCTTAATGGCAACCGACGTCATGGTCGGAATGATCGACCCCAAAATTACCAGGAATGTCTCGCCTGGAGAGTTTCTTCCGCTCAGCTTCGATGAGCGTAATTGCACTTCCCAGGTTACGAACCCGATCAGGGTCGAGCCGCAAGTTACTACAAAGGTGTCCGTTTCTTTCTACTGCGAGAACAGCCTCCCTGACTATGCGCCAATCACTTTGCGATTCGGGAATGGCGATTCCATCAATGCTCTCATCTCGCTATGGAGCGTGAATTGGGATTACAACCCTGAAGACGTAGGCGGGTGGGATGAGGTTGTTTCTGAGGATTAGACGGATGAATTCGATTAGCGGCAGTAGCTGACCCAGCGCTGTTAAGCGCCCCGTTTCCTGTTGGCCATACCTAGCACAATGGAGGCAGCGGAGCCATGTGGCTCCACCCCTTCTGTGTTCGTTGGCTCAGGGTGGCCAGTGAGCCTTCGCCAGCAATGATCATCAACTAGTGGCAAAGCCTCAATGCCCTGACATACACCGCACCTAAGCCCTGGTGGGACACGGGCACCCCCGGTCGCTTAGATTTTCGCGCTCACGTGAGTGGAGCGGGCAGAGAAGTACCGCTCGCCCGCGCCGACCTCCAGTCCGGCGTCTCGGCAGCGGCGGGCGATAATCTGCCGGACGGCGTTGTGGCCGAGCGGTGTGTCCGGGGGCGCCTGCGGGCGGCCTTGGGCGCCGAGGCGGCCGTGGCGGGTGATGGAGCGGAAGACGGGCCCGGCGAGCTCGGTGAGCAGCGCGCCGATCTGCTCACCGGTGCTGGGCTTGGCTGACGTCGCGTCCGGGTGGTCGGGTGCCATGCCAGCCGGATCGGGGTGGGTAGCCAGGGCGGCGCGTAAGCGCAGCAGCCATGCCTCGAGCGCGAGGGTCGGGTCCAGGTGAGGGCGGCCGCCTTGGGGCACGGTGACGTCGCGGACGGCGCCGTCGCCGCCCTGGCCGGGCTGCCGGCTGCTGCGCATGTGGATGGTGAGGCCCGACGGCGCGGCTTCCAGGTCTTCCATGCGCAGGGCGATCAGCTCGGCGGAGCGCAGGCCGGTGGCGAAGGCCAGCAGGATCAGGGCGCGGTCGCGCACCTCGGCGAGGGCCTGCCCGCGGGTGGGGGAGGCGTCCATGGCGGCGAGGACGCGCTCGACCTCGGAGACACCCAACGGTGGTGCGCTGCGTCGCCGGGGCGGCGCAGCGTGGCGCAGCCCGGCCAGGACCTTCTGAACAGCGGGGTCGGTGGTGGGATCGGGGTGCCCGGTGTGCCGGTGCACCCAGCGGATCGAGGAGACCCAGCGGGTGACGGTGGCGGGGGACACCGCCCGCGCCGCTCCGGCCTCCTGCTCGCCCCCGGCGGCCTGTTCGAGGTAGAGGGCCAGGTCTTGCGCCCGCGCAGGCAGCGCCGGCAGCTGGTGCTCGATGGCCCAGCGCGCCCAGCGGGTGAAGTCGGAATGGTAGGCCCGCCAGGTGTTCGCCGACGTGGCCTGCTCCCGCAGCTGCCGGACGCGCTCGCCGATCGCGGCGAGCTGCGCGTCCTGGTCCACGCCTGACGCACAGCGGGCAGAGCTCATGGGCAGACAGGGTCCTCGTCGCTCGTGGCGGGGGCGCGGCTCAGCGCGGCTCGTGCCCCGCACCCTGACCAGCATCGTCGCCGGTATCGCGGCAGGCGACGTCGGCGGGCACCTCGTAGGTGCCGGTGGGGAAGTCGGTGCGCAGCGCCAGGACGGGCTCGATGATCTCCTCGCCATCGGCCAGCTCGGCGGTGGCGTGTCCGGCGGAGAGCACCACGTGGCGGTGCAGGTCGATGCTGCCGGGGTCGAGGGCGACGTCGGCGAACAGCGGCATGTCGTCGGGCAGGCCGACCGTGGCCCGGCGCAGGTCTCCCAAGGTCATCGGGCGGGCGGTGTGCTCGACGAGCGTCGTCGCCGGCCGTGCGGTGGGCGCCGGCGTACCGGAAAGCTCTGCGTGGGTGTCGGGGTGGGTGTCGGGGTGGGTCTCGGGGTGGGTCCTGAGCAGCTGCTCGTCGTGGTCGTGAGCGGTGATGCGCGCGTCGAGCAGCTGCTCGAGGGCGCTGAGGACGTCGTCGCCGTGGGCGCCGGAGGAGCGGTGGGACTCGTGCTCGTGGTTCATCGGTGGCTCTCCTTCGTGGTGGCCGTCGTGGTGGTGGTCGTCGTGCTGCCCGTCGCCTTCGGGCGGCGGGCGGGGACAGGAGCGGGGACGCGGTGAGGGGTGCGGCTTGCGCCGGGGGCGGCGAGCTCGTGCAGCCGCTGCAGAGCGGCGCGGCAATCGCCGATCGCGCGGTGGTTGCCGCGCAGGGCGTGCCAGCGCTGGCTCATCCGGAACGCGGCGTCGGTGCGCATCAGGCACCGCCACGCCGGCGGCAAGCCCGTGACGGGGTCGAGGTGGCCTCGCGCGGCGTCGGTGGACAGCTCGCTGGGCCAGGGCAGTCCAGCGTCGGTGGCGGCCTGGGTGAGCACCTGCGCGTCGTAGGTGGCGTTCCAGGCCAGCACCTGCCGCCGAGCCAGGAAGGTGAGCAGCTGCGGCCACACCTCGGCCAGGTCGGGGGCGCCGGCCACGTCGGCGTCGCTGATGCCGTGCACGGCCTGTGCGGCTGGGGCGATGGGGCGGTGGGGGTTGACCAGGGTGTTCAGCAGCACCTGCCCGGTCGCGGCGTCCAGCACGGCCAACTCGATGACCGCACCGTGCAGCTCGTGCGTCTCGGTGTCCAGAATCACCGCACCGCACCGGGGCGTCGTCGTGCCGTCTGCACCGCTGGCGTCGACAGGCTGGATGAGGCTGCGGGCCCAGTGGTGCGCCTGCGCACGAGCGGCCAGCTGCTGGTGCGCTTCCCGCAGCCGCCAGGCGATCGCGCGGACGATGGCGGGCAGGGCCTCGTCGTCGACGACGCGGCTGTAGTAGCTCTCGTTGCACGCGCAGTCCGGTGCACCGCGGCGCAGGACCTCGTGGGTGGCCTCGACGGCCGGGTGGTCCACCGTCAGCCTCGGCAGCTCCCCGGGCGCGCACAGGGCGGCCCGGTGGTGCACGTCCAGGTGCTCGACCTGCCGCAGCGCCCGGCGCAGCTGCAGCAGGCCCTGGTGCTGCTGCGCGCCCGCGCGGTCGCCCTCGACCAACGCTCGGGCCAGCAGCTCACGGTGTAGCTCCTCAGCCTCGTCCTCTTCGACGCCCCAAGCCCGCTCGTCCTGGGCGGCGCTCAGCAGGACACGTCCGGTGCGCCAGTGCCGGCGCAGGACGTGGGCACCGGTGGCAGTGCCGCTCGCGAGGTCGCCGTGGGTGGTGGCGCGCGTCAGGATCGTCACGGGTTTCTCCGGTTCAGGACATCTGCGAGAGCAGGACGGCCAGGATCGCGTGGGCTGCAGCGCTCCACACCAGGAACGAGCTCACCGTCCACTGGCGGACGGTGCGCAGCACACCGAGGTTCAGCACAGCACCGAAGCTGAGCAGCACCAGGCAGGTGAGCAAGAGGATCTCCACCTGTCGCGGGTTCTGCGTGGTGAGCATGGCCGTCAGGAAGGCGAACGCCGGGCCGCCGACGATGAACAGCAGCCACTGCAGGACCCGGTAGACCGGTCCGCTGGGCGAGGCTTGCCCGTGCGGCGACTCGTCCTGCTTCCCGGGGGAGGTGTCGCGGCCGCCCAGGATGCGGGTGCGGACCTCATCGGCGATCTGGGGGTCGCGGACGTTGAGGTACTGCACGATTTCGTGGACCAGGGAATTCATGGCGCTCTTCTCGGTGCTCATCACAGGTGCAGGGCGGGGGGTGCGTACTTGGCGTCCGCGTAGCGGCGCAGGACGTCGATGGAGCGCAGGTCCGCGGCGAAAGTCCGCTCCTGCAGCTCCTCGGCGCCGGCGATGAGGGACCTCAGCCCTTCCACCGCCAGCTCGGTGCCGGTGTGGCCGCTGCTGGTGACCTGCTCGCGGATCGCCGGGGGCAGCTGCGACCAGGTGCGCAGCAGCTCCTCGGCCTGGCCGGTGAGGGCGTCTACCTCCGCGAGCAGCGTGTGCCCCTCCGGGTGCGCGTGGGCGTGCATGGGATCGGCGAGCCGTTCGCGCACCAGGGCGACCTGGCCCTCCAGATGGGTAGCCAGCCGGCGCAGCTCGCTGTTCAGCGGAACCGCGGTCAGGCGCCACGGAACCTGCGGGCAGGTGGCTCGTTCGCGGCGCCGGCGCGCGGTCAGGGTGCCGCGTCCACGGCGACCCCTCCTGGCGGTACGGGTTCTGAGGATGCGCTCGAGCAGGGCCTCCAGGTCGCGCTGAAGGGCGCCACGACTGTCGTCACGCAGGTCCGAGTAGACGCGGTCGGCGGCGTCAAGCACCACCAGCGCAAGGATGAGCAGGCCGACGCCAAGGACTGACCACGAGGGAACGGGGCCGAACGGGTCCTCAGGGTTCATCGGAGCTCCTCCAATGGGTGCGGTGCAACGTACCGATCGAGTAGGACAACCCCATCCTAACAGGTGATAACGCTCGGTGACTCGTTGCCAGGCGGAGTTTCTTCTACTGATCGACCACGCCGGCCACGACGCCAACGGCGACGCCCGCCTTGACTTCAGTGGCGACGTCAGCGAGGACGTCAGTAGTGACGTCACCGAACGGCACGCTCAGCCCCGCCGTCGACGCCCATTTGGTATCAGGGTGAAACGCCTGGGATGAGATGACGTTGCGGCACAGCAGACTCTCCGCGACCGCGGCGCGGAACTCAGCGGCGGCGGTGGTGGAGCGCTGAGACGTGGTCAGCGACTGGCGGCCCAACCGTCGGACGCCTGTCGACGCAAGCTCCAGCGCCGGACGCGACCACGCGGCACCGGCCCGAACAGGCCGGCGAGGTCACTCGCAGCCGATGCCGTCGCCGTCGCGGTCGAGCTTGCGGCTGTAGCCGGGCTGACCGGTGTGGATCGGTGCGGCGCCGGCAGCGCGCACCGCGTCGCAGTTGGCGTAGACGACGGCGCCGCCTTGCGGCGCCGCGGTCGGCGCCGGTGCGGCGGGCGGTCCGCTCGCGGCCGGTGGTGCTGCTGGCGCCGCCGTGGGCGCAGGCTTCGAGGTGGCTGGGGCGGGCGCAGGAGCGGGTACCGCTCCTGCCTTGCTGCCAGTACCCACCCCGTTGACCGTCGCGTTGGAAGCCGCATCGGTGGGCACCGGCTGATCCGGGCAGGAGGCCAGCACCCGGGCCATGGCGTCGCGTTCGGCGGCGGTAACCCACAGCCCCCAGGTGGCCTTGAGCGCTACCTGCCGGGCGACGTAGGCGCAGCGGTAGGAGCGGTTGGGCGGCAGCCAGGTGGCCGCGTCCCCGTCGCCCATCTGCCCGTTGAGGGGCCCGTCGACGGCCAGCAGCTCCAGGCCGTCGTTGGCGAAGGCGACCCGCTTGGCCGCCTCCCACTGCTGGGCGCCCTTTTGCCAAGCGTCGGAGAGGGCCACGACGTGGTCGATCTGCACCGCCGAGGAGGTGTCCTCACCCCGGGTGAAGGCGATGCTCTTGCCGCTGTAGGGGTCGGCCAGGGTGCCGGTGACCACGGCGCACTCGCGGGTACCGGCCTTGAAGCTCTCACCGGTCAGGTCCCTGGCCAAGACGTCGTTGCGACTGTCACAGCCGTTGCCGTCCGTGTCGACCCAGCCGTCGCCGAACTGCTCACGGCTGTAGCCGCTCTTGGGTGCCCGGCCCTTGACCTCCAGAGTGGCCAAGACCGCCAGGGCGGTCGGCGCCTGCGCGCCGCCGGCCGGTGCCCCGGCAGGTGCGCCGGCTGCGGGTGCGGCGCTCGCGGGCGGCTCAGACGGGACGGAGGTGGCAGCGGGGGCGGGTGCATCCGACGGAGGGCTGGCCGGTGAGCTCGTGCCGCTCGCTCCTGCGGGCGAGGAGCTGGCCGCGGTCGTGGAGGTGCCGGACGTGCACCCGGCGAGCAGGACCGCCGCCACGGCGCCGGCTGCAGCCGCAGCGCTCACGCGGCGGCGCGGGGAGGGCCACGTCGTCACCCCTCCACTCTTACAGGCTGACGCCGACAGCAGCGGCGGCACGGCCGCGGCCGCCGCGCCGGACCACGCCTGCCTCCACCCGTGCTCCCAGGAAGCACCAGCTGGGAGCGAAGGGGGTGCGACCGGCGGTCGGACGTAGGAGGTGGGTGAGGGCTGCGGGGGGAATGCCGGTGCGGTGCCGGTGCTTGTAGGGGGTGATCGACCTGCTGCATGTCCCCGGGCCTCACCTTCCGCCACTTCGAGTGGCCACTCGCCGAGAGGCGACTGCCGGGTCGATCAGCACGTTCGTGCAGCACGGCGGCCGCTGGGTCCTTGGACCCGGCGGCCGCCGTGCGTTCCGACGCGCTGGGGGCCGGGCGCGTCGCGGGCCGCACGCGCCGGGGTGGGGCGTGCGGCGCTCAGCGCAGCACCTCCACGTCCTCGCCGAGCGCTTCCATCAGCGCGGGCAGCTCGCGGGCGCGGGGGCGCACCAGGTGCGCGGTGCGGGCGGCCCGCAGCAGCGGCAGGTCGGCCAGGCTGTCGGAGTAGGCGTGCTCCACGGGCAGCTCGACGCCGGCTGCGCGCAGGGCGCGCACCTTGGCCTGGCCGCGGGCGGGCACGGCCTGCGGAAGGCGCCAGCGGTGGGCGGTAAAGGCGCTGGCCACGACCTGGAGGTCCTGGAGCCCCAGGGCGTCGCAGAGCGCGCGGGCCAGGGGCTGCGCGCAGCCGGTGGCGATGATGACGCGGTCCCCGGCACTCAGGTGCTTGTGCAGGCGAGCCAGCGCGAGGTCGATGCGCCGGCCGCCGCCGGGGCCGGCGTGCTCGGCGGCGAAGGCGCGCAGCAGCTCGTGGAAGCGGGCGGGGTGCAGGCCGACGGTGGCCGCCCAGACGACGAGGCGCTCGGCGTGGATCCGGCGGGTGCGCCGGGCGCCGAGGGTTAGCCACGCCGGGGCGCTCAGCGCCACCAGGGCCAGGCGTGCGGGGGAGCGGCGCAGCGGGTGGGTCAGGAGGCGGGCGAAGGAGTCGGTGGTGAGCAGGGTGTCGTCGAGGTCGAAGACGACGCACTGCTGCTGACGCACTGCGGCTGAGGCACCCCGCGGCCCTAGGAGGAGCCAGCCGACCGCTCACTCTTCGGCTCAACCGCGAAGTCGAAGCTGACCGCCCCTGGCTGGCCATGCCCGTGCGGACGGGCACGCCTTGTGACAGGACCGAGTCACACCAGCTGTTCATCGCGCAGGTAATCCGCCGCGATGTCCGCGATGCTGTCGTGATCGATGGTCAGACGACCCAGAGCGGCGGTCAGGTCTTCGGTGGTCAACACCGCCGCCAGCTTATTCAGTGCCGCCGACACGGTGTCATCGTTCTTGGCGGTGCGCACCAGAGGCAGGACGTTCTGCACGCCGAACAGGTTCTCGGGGTCGGTGAGCCGCACGAAGCCGTTGAGCTGGATGGCTGGGTCGGTGGACAGCAAACTCGCGACGTGGACGCGGTCCTGCTTGAGGGCCTGGATGGTGATGGGCCCGCCGGCGTCCAAAGCGGTGAACGAGGAGAAGGTCAGCCCGTAGACCTCTCGCAGGCCCACAAGGCCCTGGCGACGTTCCTGGAACTCCGGCCCGGCCCCGATCACAAAGTCAGCAGCGTGGGGAGCCAGGTCCGCGATGGTGCTCAGCTGGTACTTGCGGGCGGTCTCGGCGGTGACGACAACTTCGTTCTTGTCCTGCGCCTGCGCCGGCTGCAGCAGCGTCAATCCCGCGGGCAAGCGGTCCTGCAACGCGGCCTGGACGTCTTGGGTGGTGAGGGCGTCGACCTCTTGGTCACCGGCGAGGTAGGTCAGCAGCGCCCCGTTGTACTCCGGGATCAAGTCGATGGAGCCGTCCTGCAGAGCTTTCACGTAGATCTCCCGGGAGCCGATGCTGAAGCGCCGCTGAACGCTGAGTCCTTTCGACTCCAGGATCTGGGCGTACATCTCGGCCAGAACTTCGCTCTCGGGGAAGTTGGCCGAACCCACCACGATGGTGGCGCTGTCGCCAGCGGCATCGGTCACGCTGTCTGTGCTGAGCAGGTCGCCACCACCACAGGCAGCCATAGCGGTGGTGGCCGGGATCAGCAGGGCTCCCAGGAGCAGGTTGCGTCGGTTCACGCGGTGATTCACGAGAGGGCTCTCCGGTTGAGTCGTTGCAGGTGAGAGGAGTCAGTGCTGAGCAGCCCGGCGAAGGACTTCGGCCAGGGTCAGGGGCGCGTGGCCGGTGAGGTGCTCGATGTCGCCGGTGGTCTGGGCCACCTCGCCGGCGGCGATGGCGGTGTAGGTGGAGACCCAGGCGTCCTGCAGCCACTGCGGCGCGCCGGTGCCCGCTCGGGAGGCGTAAGCCTCCTGCACGCTCTCGTCGTGGTAGCTGACAGCGCGGCCGGTGACCTCGGTGATGATGGCCGCGACCTCGGCCAGGCTGAGGGCCTCAGGGCCGGTCAGGTCATAGGTCCGCCCGGCGTGGGCGGCAGGCTCACGCAAGATGACGGCCGCGGCGTCGGCGATGTCGTCCTGGGCGACGGCCGCCACGCGCCCGGTGCCGGCAGGGCCGCGCAGCACACCGTCCTCTCCGACCAGCTCGGGCAGGAAGTCGGCGTAGAAGTTGTCGCGCAGGAACGTCCACTGCACCCCGTGGGCGGCCTCGGCGGCCCGCAGGTACTGCTCGGTGTGGAAGTGGTCACGAGCGTGGGCGAACGTGGCCTGCGGCGCCGCACCGAAGAACGAGACGTAGACCAGGTGCTTCACCCCGGCGGCGACGGCTGCGTCGATGAAGTCGCGGTGCTCTTGCAGACGGGTCGGGGATTCAGCGGCCGAGACCATGAACAGCGTCTGGACTCCGGCCAGGGCTGCTTCTACCGCCGGTGTGTGGGCGTAGAAGGATTGCACCGGCACCGCCTGCGGTAGCTGCGGCGCCCGGGCGGGCTCGCGTACCAGCAGCCGCTGGGCGACCCCGGCTTCGGCCAGACGGCGGGCGACTCGTCCGCCGAGCTTGCCGGTGGCGCCGGTGAGGGCCAGGCCGGGGGCGTTGCGGTGATCGGTCATCGTTCCTCCTGATGCGGGACAAGAAGGGGAGCGGGAAGGGTGGAGCCGCCGGCGGGCGCGCCGAGGGCGTCCAGGGCGTGGCCGGCGTCCACGGGTAGGCCGAGGGCTCGGTCGGCCAGTTGCTCGGGAACGCCGGCGTCCTTGGGGTTGATGCGGATCAGCCGGGCCCGTGGGAGGGCCGCGGTGATGCGTTCACCGGGCCAGCGGATCACCGACGGGGTGTTGAAACCGGCGCCGATCTCCAGGACGACCACCCGCGCGTCGGGGTCGGTGTTCAGCCAGGTCTGCAGCTGCTGACCGGTGGGCAGGAAGTGATCGACGATGAAGGAGGCGTCGATGCGGACGTTGAGGAAGACCGGACCGCCGCAGGCGGGGCACCGGGGCAAGCCGCCGGCGGCGTGGAGTTGGTCCGAGGTGGCGGTGATGGCTCCGGTGGCGGGGTCGATCAGCGGCAGCAGCCGGTCGATCAGATCGCGGGTCGACCACACCTGACGGGTGCAGGGCCCCGTGCACTGGTAGTAGGCGTAGTCGCCTTGGGGACTGAAGACGCGGTCGGGCGCGAAGCCGTTGCGGGCGAAGAGCGCATCGACGTTGGAGGTGTAGACGAAGTGATCCGCCTGCCCGATCAGGGACCGCAACCGGGTGTAGGTGGGGTTCGGGCCGGGGCTGAAGCGGACGTATTGGGCGTGGGTGAGCCAGTAGCCCCACAGCTCCTGCGGCGGCAGGGGGCGGCCGATCATCTGGTACTGCGCCTGGTAGCCGCGAGCGGCGAAGCCGGGAAAGACCCGCGCGAAGGTTTGGGTGTCGGTGTAGTCGAACCCGGCCGCGGCCGACAGCCCGGCGCCGGCGGTGAGCAGGATCTTGTCCGCCTGAGCCAGCCAGGTGGCGGCCTGCTCCAGCGCGGCGTCGAGGCCCACGTGGTGATCACGGTCCACGTAGTGGTTGTGGTGGTTCTGGTGGTTGTGATCCCTCTGCCGCTTGGGGCGGTGTTCTCGAGGATTGGGGGAAGGATGGCGGGTCATCGGGAGTCAGCTCCAGGAGGTCACGGCGTCGAGGTACAAGTTCTCGTCGCTGGGACTGAAGACGTCGAACACGACCAGGTCGAAGACGCCGGGTCGGGCCTGCAGCCACTCGGCGACGGTGGTCAGCGCGGTGTGGGCGGCCGGGGCCTTGGGGTAGCCGAAGACGCCGGTGGAGATGGAGCAGAAGGCCACGGTCCGGGCGCCCACCTCGGCGGCCACGTCCAGGCAGGAGCGGTAGGCCGCGGTCAGCGCCCTCTCGTGGCGCTGCTGCAGCGGGCCATCCACGATGGGGCCGACGGTGTGCAGCACGTACCGGGCCGGTAGGTGGTGGCCGCGGGTGACCTTGGCGGTGCCGGTGGGTTCCGGGTACCCCTGGGCGGCCATGATCGTGGCGCAGTCAGCCCGCAGCCCCGGCCCGGCTGCTGCGTGGATGGCGTTGTCGATGCAGGCATGGCCGGGGTGAAAGCAGCCCAGGAGGGCGGAGTTGGCCGCGTTGACGATGGCGTCGGCGGCCAAGGTGGTGATGTCTCCTCGCCACAGCGCTGTGCGGTCGGCGACCGGGTAGGCGGTGCCGGGGGCGACCTCGGCCAGTGTCTGCAGCCGACGTGGGTCCACAGGTGCGCGGCGCTGGGCCTGGCGGTGCAGCCAGGTGGCGAGCAGGCCGTCCACGGCGGCCGGCAGCGGCTCAGCGGGTCGGACGGTCAGCACCACCCGCAGCACCTCAGCCGCCTGGTCAGCCGGCACCTCGGCGAGGTCCTCGATCGACAACTTCGATCGCGTCGCGGCGTCCTGGTCCGCCAGCAAGCCGAGGATGACGGTGGCCAGCTCCTCCTGCGAGAGGTGCTCGGAGCTGCCCAGCGCGGTGATCTCGGGCGCGGTCATCAGGGATGAGGTGGAGGTCTCCTGCGGCGACCCGCTCTCCAGCGGAGCGCCTAGGTCGATGAGGTGCCGGTAGTCAGCGACCTTCAGGCCCATCTGAGGGTCGGGGGCGCTGCCGGGCGGTGCGAGCATGGGGTGTCACCTTCCTTCCTGGCCGCTAGCTGGTGGGCGTACCCGGTCGCGACCTTCTGTTGCGCTTAAACACTCCATCGGAGAGTGTGTTCCCCACAGTAAGTGAGCACTTCAAGGTCTGATAGGCACCAAGAGGAGAGTGATCAGGTGGCGCCCCAGCCGATCTTCAACCCCTACATGCGCGACTGCCCGAGCCGTCAGGCGCTGGACCGCATCGGGGACCGCTGGACGATCCTGATCGTGGGCTCCCTGGGCGAGGGCGTGAAGCGCCACAAGGACCTGCTGCAGGAGGTCGACGGCATCAGCCAGAAGATGCTGGCTCAGACTCTGCGCGGACTGGAACGAGACGGCCTGGTCAAGCGCACGGTGCGTCCGGTCGTCCCGCCCCACGTGGAGTACGAACTCACCGATCTCGGCCGGACCTTGAGTGCGCCGATCGCAGCCTTGGAGCGCTGGGCGGTCGAGCACATGGCTCAGGTGCAGCAAGCACAACAGCAGTACGACGCCGCGCAGGAGTGACCGCCGCCAGGCGACTCGGCCGGTCGTCGACTCATGCCCGGCTGCCTCACGCTCGATCCGCGCGTCGTCCGCGAGCGATCGCGCGAGGGCTCGGCCGCTGAGGCTCCCAACCTGGGCGGCATGTGAGTGGCGGCGTCACGCCTACCTGGGGGGTGCGGCCGCGACTGTGTTGCTGGTGGCCGCGGCTTGAACGGGTCCGCCACCTTCTCGGCAGGCTCGGCCTGCTCGCTCGGCTTCTATCAGTGGCAGGAGGGTGCTTACACCTTGAGGCATCACCGCAGGAGCTGGCGAGCCTGCGCACGAGCCCGCTGGTAGAGCTGACGCAGGTCCATCTCGTGGCCAGTGGCGCCGACCCACTCATCGAGCGCTGCGTGCAACGTCCCCGTCGATATCTCGATGACCAGGCGTCCGATCAGACCGCCGTCAGGACCACCGGTCTGGGCGAGGTGGATGCGCAGGTCGTCCATCAACTCCCGGTGCAAAGAGTGCGCCGCCTGCCGCAGCCGCTCGCTCTGGCCGATCACCTGCTGCACCTGCAGCGCGGTCTGATCAGCGACCATGCGCTCGAGCATGGCGGCGTAGATGTCTTCCACTGCGCCCAGGACGGCCGGCGCGTCCATCGCCGCCAGGTCGAGCCTGGCGAGCTCTTGACCGAGCTGACGGGCATTGCCCAGGAGGATCTCTTCCTTGGAGGAGAAGTGCCGGAACAGGGTGCGCTTGGACACTCCGGCCGCCTGGGCGATCTCATCGACGGTCACCGGCTCGTAGCCCCGCTCGCGAAAGAGCGCGGTGGCGACACGGACGACATGAGCCCGCAGCTCCACTCTGCGCCGGACACGCAGGTCGGTCGACTCCTCACTCTCGTCCCACGTCCCACCTCGCGCGCTCACGGCACCAGTCTAACCACGAGGCGCATATTGGCATCCAGACGCTAGTTGACACCGAGTGACACCGAGGGGTTCACTGCTGAAGTCAACAACTCACGCGAGTGGAGGAGAGAGCATGCGTGCGGGCATCATCAGCGGCCGGAGGCAGCTGGAGTTCAAGACCTTCTCCCGCCCGAGCATCGCGGCCCCGGGTACGGCGGTCATCGACATCGCTCTGTGCGGGATCTGCGGATCCGATGTCAGCGCTTACCGAGACGGGGAAGGCTATCCGCCCTTCCTGTCTGGCCATGAGTGGGTGGGCACGGTCGTCGACGTCGGCTCCGACGTGCACGGATTGCACAGAGGGGACCGTGTCATCGCCGCGACTCCTCCTGCCTGCGGACGCTGCCCCATGTGCTTGGCCGGCCACGCCGAGCGTTGCGCTGAGCTAACAGCCCTGTCGTTTGGCACTCACCCGCTCACGCCCGAGCACGGCGCCTACGCAGAGCGGATCACGATGCCTGTCGAGGCCCTGGTACAGGTGCCGGACGGCGTCAGCGACGAGCAGGCCGTCATGGTCGAGCCGGCGACGGTCGCCCTCCACGCCGTGCGCCTGCAGCCCATCCGCCTGGGAGACGCAGCCGTCGTCATCGGCGCTGGACCGGTGGGCCTGTTCGCTGCGCAGATGCTGCGGCTGGCTGGTGCCAGAGCCGTTACCGTCGTGGAACCGCGCGCGAGGCGCCGGGCCCTGGCCCTGGAGCTGGGCGCGAACACGGCAGTGGCTCCAGACGACGCAGGCGATGCCGTCCTGGCAGCCACGTCGGGGATCGGTGCCGATGTGGTTCTTGACTGCGTGGGCACCGAATCCGCCTTGCGCTCCGCCGTAGAGCTCAGCAGGCCCGGCGGCACCGTGGTGATGGTGGGCGTGGCCACCGGGGCGGTGTCGATCTCCCCGCTCAGCTGGTTGTCCAAGGAGATCACCTTGCGAGCCTCGCTGGCCCACCTGAACCACGAGTTCGCCATGACGATGAGCTTCATGGAGTCCGGTCAACTGCGTTCTGAGCCCATGCGTGAACGCACCATCGGGCTCGACGGCCTCGAGGAGGCCTTGTCGTCCTTGGCCTCCGGGGGCGACGAGATCAAGGTCGTCGTCGATCCCCGACTGTGAAAGTAACCAACGTGGAAGGACAGTTGAACATGCGTGCGCTCCTGCTCGATCAGCCCGGTGACGTTCAGACGATGCGTGTGGGTGAGATCCCGATCGCCGATCCTGGCCCTGGAGAGGTGCGGATCGCCGTCCACGCCAGCGGCTTGAACCCCTCGGACTTCCAGCGTGCGGGATACGAGGTGCCCGGCGTGCAGTGGCCGGCGGTGATGGGCATCGACGTGGCCGGCGCGGTCGACGCGCTGGGCCCGGGCATCACCCAGTTCCGTGTCGGGGACCGGGTGGCCTGTCACTCGGACATGCGCCGGCGTGGAGGCTTCGCCGAGTACGCGGTCGTTGACGCCGCAGCGTTGGCGATCGTCCCTGAGGGGGTGCCCTTCGAAGCTGCCGCCGCTGTCGCATCGGCCGGACTCACCGCCTACCAGGCCATCGACCGCCGCCTGCGGGTCGGCCCTGAGGACACCGTCCTGATCACGGGCGCTGCCGGCGGTGTCGGCGGCTACGCCACCCAGGTGGCCAAGCTGCGCGGAGCCCGTGTCATCGCCACCGACGCCGGCCTCAACGAGGATTTCGTCCTCTCACTAGGGGCGGACGTCTTCATCGACTACCAGACTCAGAACATCGACCAGGCGGTCAAGCGCGCCACCGGCAACCGTGGAGTCGACGCGGTTCTGGACACTGTCGGTACTGGCTCTGCCACCGCCAATCTCGCCCTCCTCGCCTTCTCTGGTCGCATCGCGACCACCGCCGGTGGGCCTGACCTGACGAAGCTGGCCGCTTTCAACATCGGCGTGTCCTGGCACGAGATCGCCCTGGGTGCCGCTCACCTGAACGGAGACCTGCGCGCTCGACGGGAGCTGGCGAAGATGCTCAGGGAGCTCTTGGAACTGATCGAGGCAGACCGCCTGGATCCGATGCTCTCCTCAACCATCTCCTTGGAGGAGGTCCCCGCGACACTGGCCGCGATGTCTCGCTTCGAGGTCCGCGGCAAGGCCGTGGCCATCCTCCACTGAGCTGAGCTGCAGGACCCATGCGCTTGGCGGCGGCCCCTTTGAGCGCCGAGTGCCACGTTCCAGCGGATCGGCGACAGTCCTGGCCGTCCTCGCCGAGTGTTGGCTCGACCATGCTGAACTCCTGCACGCCAGCCTTGCGAGCTTTCGCGCGTGGCATGACGGCGAGCCTTTGAAGTTGCGGCCTTACTCTTTGGGAAACGCTGCGGCAATCGCTAACACCGCTGTGGCGGCCTCATCCCGATCGAGGGTGCGACCTTCAAAGGTGCGGTGCATCGGAAGGGCTTCCACCAGAGCGTCAATGGCCCTGCAGGCGGTCGGGGAGAAGTGTCGGGCCAGGCTTTCCCGGCTGCGCACCATCCAATCGAGTGCGAGCTTTGCGACCGTGGTGTTGTGGTTGGCGTAAGCGTACAGCTCGAAGATGAGAACGATGGATTGGCGTCCCGCGTAGTTGCCGCAGATCAAGTCGGCTACGGCGAATGCAGCTTCACGGCTGTCTCGCGCGTTGCGCATGTCCTCCTCGTACTGAGAAGACATGCCTTCACTGAGTCTGGTGAAAGCGCACGCATAGATGTCGTCGATTCCGGTGAAGTAGTACGTCAGCGACCCCGGTGACACTCCTGCCGCTTTGGCGATGCGGGCATGGCTGGCCTTGTGCAGGCCGTGCTCGGCGATGACGGTGAGTGCGGCGTCCAGGATGCGCGTGGGCACGTCGGGGTCGTTCGTGGCAGCTCTGGCTCGGCGCATGATCACATCCTCCCGCTCGATGCGGGGCACTCTATCCCGCGTCGAAGGAATAGTCGTGTGATTGCACACTCTGCGGTGCGCTCGTCGCGAGCGAGGAGGGGCACCCGTTCACGGTCG
Source organism: Kineococcus aridisoli (assembly GCF_050871885.1). NCBI lineage: Bacteria > Bacillati > Actinomycetota > Actinomycetes > Kineosporiales > Kineosporiaceae > Kineococcus > Kineococcus aridisoli. Next base: position 18,745 of record NZ_JBJLSF010000089.1, read on the forward strand.
TGCACCCGGGATCTACTCAACCCTCGGCCCATGAGCGGTTCGCTCATGTCGCCGCGGGCGACGGCCCGCAGCCCGGTTTGAATACCTGCGCTCGGTGCGGTGTCCTTGGCCCAGGCGACACGCAGGTCCGCATGCTGGGGCGTCGGTCAGCAGCGCCGGGCCCGGTTCTGCGCCCGTCCCTCCCCCCTCGCACCCCTCGAACAGGAGTGAGCCCGGACGTTCTGCGGGCTTGTCTTGCCTCAGGTGCGCTCTCCTTCGTCCACGGAGAAATCGTGTGCCCACCAGGCGGTCGGGTGAATAATGAAGGCAACCAAGCCCTCACGCTCGAAGTAAGGCTTACCGGTGTACTCGTGCGAGATCCGGTCGACGAGCACCATGGCGTCGGCTCCCGTCAACCGTTCGATGACCTCGCCCCGGACGGTGGCCATGTTCAACGACTGCCCAGGAGCTGTGATCGACAGTGCCAGGCGGCGGTCGCGCACGAGATTGCGATCCTTCGCCGCCCCCGCCGCGGTGAAGAAGACGAGGCGTCGGGCACCGTCGGCGCTGTCGCCTGGATCACCGTGCAAGCTGATCCAGACGGGCACCGACCGAGGACCTCCGTCCTTGCCCAGGGTGGCCAGGTGGGCTACCGCCTCAGTCCTGAAGAAGTGCTCAATGTCGGACCAGTTGATCATTTCCGCTGTCGTCCCTTGTGTGATTGATCTTCGAGCCAACGGATGAACGCCTTCTCATCACCTCGCTCCTGGTCGAACACCGGAAGTTGCCGGATCATCGGTGCGTACCGAGCCAGGCTGCGGCGCGCGGCAGCAGGAGTTGTGCCGAGGTGGTGCTCAGACGGTCAGGTCGACCGGGGAGCCGATCGCCTCGGGACGCTCGCACGTGGTCGTCAGCTCCACCGAGGTGCGCGAGTCCGCGGCGCGCTGCACCGACTCCATGATGTCCAGCACGTGCAGGGCGACCTCGTCGTTGGCCCGGTGCTGGCGCCCCGCCTCCACGGCGACGGCCAGGTCGGCCAGGCCGTAGCCGCGCCCGGAGTCCACGTAGCCGGCGGTGACGCCGACGTCCTTCCAGTTGCCCTCGTGGTCGGCGTCCGGACCGGGCGCCGGCGCGCTGGCCGCCGAGTACAGCTCCACCGCACCCTCGAACATGTTCGGGTCCGGCACCGAGAGCG
>NZ_JBJLSF010000090.1:0-19884 GCF_050871885.1 Kineococcus aridisoli
CCGCCAGACCGCCAGACCGCCAGACCGCCAGACCGCCAGACCGCCAGACCGCCAGACCGCCAGACCGCCAGACCGCCAGACCGCCAGACCGCCAGACCGCCAGACCGCCAGACCGCCAGACCGCCAGACCGCCAGACCGCCAGACCGCCAGACCGCCAGACCGCCAGACCGCCAGACCGCCAGACCGCCAGACCGCCAGACCGCCAGACCGCCAGTGCAGCCTGGGCGTTCGGGACTGCGACGCCGTCGTCGTAACTCCGCAGCAGCGCAGGGAAGGGACGGTCCCCTTGCGACCAGCCCCTCGTCGCCGCGGTCCAGTTCAGGCGAACGCCCCTCACACGGTGATCCGCGACGCCACACTGGCCCCGTGCGTGCCTTCGTTCCCACCACACATCACACCCGTCCCGGAGCGGGGCGGTGATCGCCTTCGAGGTGGCGGCGCCCTTGGTGACCGGCTTCGTCGTCGCGGCGGTGCCGGCGGTCGCCCTGGTGGTGCAGCGGGCCGAGAGCCGCTCGCTGCGTGCCCGCCTGCTTCGCGACGCGCAAATCTGCCAGCAGCTGGGAGCGGGAACCGCAGCCCGCGAGCAGATGGAGAAGGTCCTCGAACGGGAGGTGGCCGAGCTGGACGTCCGTGCGCAGCAGGCGTCCGCCGGCGGTCGCGGACCAGGCGGCCGCCGGGTTGCGACACGACGGGTGCTGCAGGTGCTCGGCCTGATCCTGCTCGTGACGGCGACCGTGCTGCTTGTGGTCTCCGGCGGCTCGACGGGCATGCTGCCCCGCTCCCTCGGTCGCGGCCTGGCCGTGATCGCCTATGCCGCGAGCCTGCTCTGCCTGCTCTTCGCCGCCGCGTTGACCCTCGCTGGGGTGATCGACTGGACCCGCGCCCGTGCCGCCGCGATCAGGGAGGCGGCCCGCGCCGCGGAGTCCGCGGCCGCCTCGACGGGCACCCTTCCAGCCGGGAGCCGGGCCGCCAGTGCAAACGGGCGCGGTGACCGATGGTGACCGCTTGAGTGCAACGGCTCGCGTTCGCAGATGCCGTCGGGTGCTGTTGCACCCAACCGGTGCACCGGCCGCGTGAGCGTCACTAGTCAGGCGGACCCGATCATCCTGCGGCTTGCCAGCGGGGCCTCTTCGACGACGGAGAACACCCAGGACAGCCAGGAGCCCTGAGTATCCAGACGGCCGCATGAGCAAGGCCCAGACCTGCTCGGGGGTCCGGGCCTTGCTCATGCCACCGGGTCAATGTGGGCTCTCAGCGCCGCCGCATGGACGGGGACCTCAACCGGGGCTACAGTCCGCTGACCACGGCGGCAGCCGCCCGCAGCCACGCCTCACGGGTGCCGTCCTGCAGCAGCTCCATGTTGATCGGGCCGCCACCGACGAGTGCGCTGTCGTGGGGAACGGTGACGACCTCGCGGGTGGCGCTGCGGAAGTGTCGGTACAGGCGCTGGTTGAGCTCTTCGTCGGCCTTGCGCTGGGCGCGCCCCTTCTGCGGGTTGGCGGTCAGGACGGTGACGGCGTTGGCCACGATCTCCTCCTTGCCGGCGGCGCGCAGGCCGTCGATGAGCCAGGCCGCGGACTGCGCGGTGTCCTCGCGGGCGGTGGAGGCGATGACCAGCTGGTCGGCGACGTTCAAGGCCGCCTGCCAGTTGGAGGCGCGCATGTTGTTGCCGGTGTCGATCAGCAGGATGCGGTAGGTCTGCGCCAGCGGCCGGTGCAAGGCCATGAACACCTCGCCGTCGATGAGTGCGGAAGAGGCCGGGTTCTCGTCCGAGGCGAGGATGCCGAAGTGGCTGGAGAACTGCTGGCGCACGTAGCGGTCGAGGTCACCCACGCGCAGCCCGCCGGCGCGCAGCTGCTCCAGGTCGCGCAGCAGGTCGATGGCGGTGCGGGTGTGGTCGGAGCGCTCCGCGCGCCAGCCGAGGGTCCCGCGGGTCTCGTTGTTGTCCCAGGCGAGGACGCCACCGCCGCGGTGGACGCCGAGCGTGGCGGCAAGGCAGTAGATGGTCGTGGTCTTGGTGCCGCCTCCCTTGGGGTTGGCGACCACGATGGTGCGCGGTCCCTCGAGCGGCCTGCGCACCTTCTCGATCAGGGCGCGCAACTCCAGCTCGTGCCGTCCCGGCTGCAGGGCCAGGCGCCCCGAGCTGAGCTGGCGCAAGGCGCCCTGCCAGCCCTGCTGGGCGGGGGCGGCGGGGGCCTGCACGTCGTTGGAGCGCATGAGGTCGTCGAGCGTGGGGGTCCGCGCCGCGGTCTGCGCTGCCGTGCCCGCCGTGCTCGGCCGGGGCGGCAGCGCCGCCGGCGCAGGCTCAGGCTGCGCCGCGGACTGCGAACCACCGCGCCGGGCGGACCGGCGCGAGCGGACGCTCTCCGGCGCCTCGACGGGCTTGGCCTTGGGCAGCCGGCTGAACGCCGAGGTGTCCGGCTGCGGGGCATCGACGCTCACCGCGGCGGGCACAGGCACCCGCCTCGCCGTCGCGCCGGGCGTGGGCACCGGCCCGGCGGATGCCGTCAGGTCGATGACGGTGGGCTGCACGACGGGCTCGTCCGGGAGGGCGACCTCGGTGGGTGCCTGCGGCGCGGCCTGAACCGCCAGCTCCTCGTCGTGCTGCCCGCCACGGGCGCGGCTGTGCTCGTGCACCTGCTCCTGGGCCAGCGGCGCCGGTTCCTCCTGCGCCTGCTCGGGCGCGGCCACCGTGGAGTCGTCAGGCAGCTGCGCGGGTGCGATGCGCTGCGGCCGAGGCTGCCGCTCGGTGGCGCGGGCCGTGGTGGGCGCCTCGCGCACGGTGCCGTCGGGGGAGATGACCAGCCGCCAGTCACCGTCGGGGTCGGTGGTGGTGACCAGGACCGCCCGGCCGACCGGCTGCGCGGCCCGCTCGGCGATCAGCTGCACGCTCTGCGCCACGGCGTCGTCGACGTTGCCGGCGCGCACGGTGAAGCAGCGGCCGTTGATGGCGATGTCGGCGCTGCCGTCGGCGTCGACCCAGACGTCGACCAGGGGGAAGGTGGGAACCTCGGTGGTGTCGATGCTCATGTCCGTGCTCATGTCGTCGCCTTTCGCTGCTTGTCAGAAGGTGATGCCGCGCTGCGCGAGCCAGGGGACGGGGTCGACGGCTGCGCCGCCCACCACGACCTCGAAGTGGTTGTGGCAGCCGGTGCTGGTCCCATCGCTGCCGATGCGGGCTATCTGCTGGCCCGCGGTGACCTTGTCGCCGGTCTTGACGAGCAGGCCGCCTGCGTACATGTGCCCGTACCTCGTGACGACACCTCCGCCGTGGTCGATGGCGATGTAGTGCCCGAACCCGCTGCCGGTGCCGGAGTGGATGACGACACCGGCGGCGGCCGCCCAGATCGGCTTCTCGCACCCGGGCGCCAGGTCGATGCCCTTGTGCATGGTGCTCGCTCCGGCCGTGGGAGCCCTTCGCCTGCCGAAGCGGCTGGTGATGGGGCCGTCCGAGGGTTTGGCCCAGCCTCCGTCGGAGACGGCGGTGAAGGAGCCACCGGCCGCGCACGGGTTCTCGCCGGCGCCGCTGTTGAGCCCTTCGATGCTGACGTTGCCGGAGAGCGCGGTGACGACCTGCACCGCGGCATCCCAGTACCTCGCGTAGTGGTACGGGTCGGCGTTGCGCTGCGTGCGGTGGGCGGCCTCGGTGGGGGACAGGGTCTCCCAGTTCGCCATGCGCGTGAGCGCGCGGAAGAAGTTGGTGGCGCTGATGGTGGGGTCCATGCGGTCGCTGTAGCTGCCCCAGGCGCCGTTGGCGCGCTGCTGGAACAGCCCGCGCGAGTCGGGGCCGACGGCGTCGCCGCGGTCGAGCACCTTCAGCGAGGACTCGCCCATCGCCGTCATCACGCCGATGGTCTGCCCGCGCACGCTCAGCCCCAGGGCGGCGCCGGCGTTGATGATGGCTGCGGCGTTGGCCAGCTGCTCACCGCTGTACCCGGCGACGGATCCGGCGGGGACCCCGTCGATGCTCACCTGCACCGAACTGCCGCCTGCGCTGCAGGAGGTGGCCGAGGCCAGCTGGCTGCCGCCGAGGATGAGCAGGGCACCCGAGCACCCGCCCATCAGCAGCAGCGGGGTGAGGACGAAGGCGGCGGTCGCGGTCTTGCGCTGACTCATCCTGCGGCGCTTTCGGGCGGTGTCAGCCGCTCGACCAGCCAGGTGGCGCCGTCGCCGGCGCGCGAGAGCAGGACGGTGTAGTCCCCGACGTCGGTGGGCACCGTGACGGTGGCCAGGTAGGGGCTGTCAGCACCCGCTGCAGTACCCGCGTTTCCCGGCACAGGCTCACCCACGATCGCGCGAGCAGGCACGTTGACCGGGTCGGTGTCCTGGTAGGCGCTGGCGGCGGCTTCGGTCAGCCACGGGCGCAGCTGCTGCCACCACGTCGCGGCGTCCAGGTCGGGTCGGGCGAAGGCGTTCATCGCGCTGGCCGCGACGCGCGCGGAGTCGGCCGCGGCTGCGGCGTCCCAGGTGGGCGAGGGCGGCAGCGGCTCCAGACCCTCCTCCAGGTGGGGGTGCCCGTCCTCTTCTACACTGGAGGTAGCGAAGGGGTCGGCCTGTGCGCGCACGGGCGAGGAGTCATCGGCCGCGCAGGACGTCGGCGTGAGCACGAGAGCGGCGCAAGCGGCCAGAACGGCTGCACGCCGAGAACTGCACCTCATGTGGGAGCACCTCCCAGCGTGAGGTCGGGCTCATCGAGGCCGTCGACGGAGTCGACACCTTCCGGCGCCGGCGCCTGGAGCTGCGCCGCCGATCGTGCGGCCGGCTGCGCATCCAGTTGCACTGCAAGCGAGTCGCGCACCTCATCGCGGAAGACGACCCAGGTGTTGCTCAGCTTGCGGCCGGGAATCACTCCACGACGCAGCCAGCGCCAGACCGTCTGCTGCTGAACTCCGAGAACTTCGGCCAGCTCCTCGGGGCTGGGGCGCTCCGGAAGGCCGGCGAGCACTTCATCGAGTCTCCTCATCTATCGTCGGCCTCTCCTCATCACGGGTGGTCAGTGTTCTTAGCGGGCTGTACTTACACTAACAGTGTAGATAGGCTGGCGGAAGCCGGTCAGAGCTACACCGAGCCGGTTCGAGCCACTTCGAGCCACCGACCCGCTCGTGCGGCGAACGGAAGGGAGAGCACATGGCGAAGGAACGCCCGCCGAACCGGTGGCTGACCGCACCGGAGACCAGCACCGAACCCACGCAGCCGGCAGCCCCGGAGCAGGACCCGCTGGAGGTCTTCTGGGGGCCTGCGCAGCAGCTGGGCACGCAGCCGGTTCCCACCGGCGAGCAGCTGCCGCGTCAGCGCCTGTCCGCCTCCACCGCCGGCCAGAGCACGGGCGGCGGGCAGCTGTGGGTGCTCGGTGCCCACGGCGGTGCGGGGGAGACGTCCCTGGCCGCTGCCCTGCACGGGGCGCGCGCCGCGGAGCACCGCTGGCCGGTGCACACCGACGGCACCACCTCCCGGGTGCTCGTGTGCGCCCGCACCAGCTACGCCGGCCTCAGCGCTGCGCAGCGGGCCCTGACCGACTTCGCCTCCGGGGCACTTCCCGGTGTGCACCTGGTGGGCCTGGCGCTGCTGGCCGATGCCCCCGGGCGCCTTCCCGACGCCCTCCGCGACTTCGCCCAGCTCGTTCAAGGCGGAGCTCCTCAGTCCTGGCACATCGCCTGGATCGAGGAGTGGCGCACCGGGGACACCCCGGTCGCCCGTCACCTACCGCGCGCCCTGCGGCGACTGAGCAAGGAGGTCGCCCGCACTCCTGCGCCCGCAGAACTACCCCCGGCACCCGCCTCGTCTCACTCCCTTTGACCTCACCTCGGAAGGACCGTCATGTTCACCACTTCGCTCCTGTCGGCCATCGACGTCACGCCCACCCAGCCCCCGGGCACCGAGAACATCTCCACGATCATCGGCTGGATCGGCTGGATCGTGCTGGCCATCTGCGTGATCGGCGTGCTGATCATCGCCGGCACGCTGGCCGTCCGGAACAGCCGCGGTGAAGGCGTCGAGAACGCCAGCCGACTCGGCTGGGTCCTCGGCGCTGCTGTCATCGTCGGCGCCGCCGGCGGCATCGTGGGCGCGGTGGCCTGACGATGCGGCGCCTGTCGAGGCCCCGGAGCCTGCGCCGTCGGTGGTGGCCGATCCTGGCCACCACCGTGGTGGTGCTCCTGGTCGCCGCCGGGGTGGTGGTGAGCGTCCTGCCACCCGGTTCCGGCGCCGACTCAGCGACCCCCGCGCCACGCCCCTCCGGTGAAGGCACCGCGGTCGTCTCGACAGACGCCAGCGCCTGCGGGCTGCCCGGAGGGGATCAGGTCATCCCCTCCGGGCCGCCGGCCGGGGAGGTGACGTGGCAGCTGGTCGGCTACACCGCTGTCCCAGCGGCCCCCACCCTGTACGGACCTGCACGCATCGGTGAGGACGGCCACCGCGCCTGCTTCGCCCACTCACCCACCGGTGCGCTCTTCGCCGCCGCCAACATCCTGGGCATGAGCAGCGATCCCGCGCTGCAGCAGGCGATGACCCAGCACAGCGCCGCCGCGACCCCTGGCCGCGAGGCGGCCCTGCAGCAGCTGCGGCTGACCGGTCCGGCAGCCACCAACTCCGGCATGCAGCTGCGTGGTTTCGCGGTCAGCTCCTACACCGAGCAGCGGGCCAGCGTGCGCCTCGCCGTCGGCGGCGGCACCTCCACCACGGTCGGCGTGCTGTCCCTGCCGCTGCTGTGGCAGGAGGGCGACTGGAAGCTCGAAATCCCCAACGACGGCACGTTGGCCTCCCTGGCCTCGGCGGCCCCTGACCTGACCGGGTTCACCCCCTGGAGCGGAGCCTGATGTCCACCGTCCCCCAAGACCCCGCCCAGCAGTGCGCGGCCCTGGACCTCATCTGCCGTGGAGGGCAGGCCGCGGCCGGTGTCGCCTCCGACGCTGCCGGCACCATCTTCGCCGCGTTCGCCTCGGAGGTCACCGAAGCTCTGGGGCAAGCGATGCAGTCCCTCGGCAGCGTGTGGATCGCGGTCCCCACGCCTGATCTGGCCACCTCCGGCGGGCTGGGCTCACCCTCTGCGCCGGTGGCCTTCATCCAGGGCAGCCTGGGCTACTACACCGCCGCGCTGGCCGTGCTCGCTCTGCTGGTCGGGGCGGGTCGTCTGGCGTGGGAGCAGCGCGCCAGCGGCGTGCAGGACCTGCTGCGCTCGATGCTCACGCTCATCGTGGTCTCCGCGGTGGGCCTGAGCGCCGTCGCCGCCTTGACGGTCGCGGCGGACGAGTTCGCGCAGTGGATCGTGGTGCGCTCCACCGAGAACTCCGACTTCGGCGCCAACCTGCAGGCGTTGATCCTGCTGGGCGGCCCGGGGACGGGCGGTGCCAGCAACCTGCTGATCATCGTCCTCGGTGGTTTCGCCCTGTGCGCCTCGCTGCTGCAGGTGGCGCTGATGCTCGTGCGAGGGGGTCTGCTGATCCTCCTCGCGGGCGTGATGCCCACGCTGGCCTCCTTCACCAACATGCGCATGGGGCGGCAGTGGTTCGAGCGCGGTGTCGGCTGGACGCTGGCCTTCATCCTCTACAAGCCCGCGGCCGCGATCGTCTACGCAACCGCCTTCCGCCTGGCCGGTTCCAGCCCGACCGACCCCTCCGGCCTGGCGAACATCCTCACCGGCCTGGGCATGATGCTCGTCGCCCTCATCGCCCTGCCGGCCCTGATGCGCTTCTGCGTCCCCATGGTCGCCTCCGTGACCGGCGGCGGGAACGGCGCAGCCGGTGCGGCCGCCGGCGCTCTGGCAGCCGCCGTGCCGATGGGCGCGGTGCACGCCGGGCGACTGCTGACGCGCAGCGGCGCGGACGGCGCCGCACCCACCGGCTCAGGCGCACCCTCGGGTGGAGCAGCGGGTGGACCCACAGCTGGACCCGGCGCGCCAGGCGGTGCTGGACCCTCCGGCTCCCCGGGAACCTCGGGCGCTGCGGGACCGACCTCGCCCGGTGCGGGCGGGGCAGGTGCGGGGGCCGGCGGGGCGAGCGTCGCCGCCGCCTCGACGGCTCCGGCCGCCGGGGGAGCAGCGGCCGGCGGTGCGGCAGCTGGCGGCGCAGCCGCCGGGGGAGCAGCCGGCGGGACGGCGGCCGCAGGCGCAGCCGCAGGACCTGCGGGCCTGGCGGTCGCAGCGGGCGCGGAAGTCATCAAGGGCGCCAAGGCCGTGGGCCAGAAGGCGGCGCAGGTCGCCAAGGACAGCACAGAGAACGCAGCGAACGAAGGGGACCCCAGTGGCAGCCGTTGAAGCCCGACAGGCGCGCACGTACGGCAACTTCCGCCAGCCGGAGAAGGCCGGCATCGGCACGCTGCCGCCGGTGCCCACGGCGGTGCTCCTCGGCGGCTTCGTGTTCTTCATCCTGAGCATCGTCATCCTCGGGGTGCTCAAGTCGCTGCCGATCCTGCTGGTCACCGGCATCCTGGTCGCGTTGCTGGCCATCCGCGACAAGCACCACCGCAACGCCGCTCAGCGCGCCACCGCGCACGGGGCGTGGTGGCGGGCGCGTCGCCTGGGTGCGCACCTGTACCGCTCCGGGCCGCTGGGCCGCACCCCCTGGGGCACCTTCCAGCTGCCGGGCCTGGCCTCGAACACGCAACTGTTCGAGCACCTGGACTCCCTGGGCCGCCGCTTCGCCCTCATCCGCGCGGCCTCGACCAACCACTACACCGTGGCCTTCGCGGTGCAGCCGGAGGGCAACGCCCTGGTCGATGACGAGCAGGTCGACAACTGGGTGGCGAACTGGGGCGCGTGGCTGGCCACGGTGGGCGACGAGCCCGGTGTCGTGGGCGCCCAGGTCACCGTGGAAACCTCCGCCGACACCGGCAGCCGCCTGCGCCGGGAGGTCGCGATGCACGCCGACCCCAACGCCCCCGCGTTCGCGCAGGCGGTGCTGGCCGAGGCGGCGCGCACCTACCCGGCCGGTTCCGCCACGGTCAAGGCGATCGTCACCCTGACCTTCACCTCCTCCTCCTACGGCGGCGGCCGCCGGCGCAGCCCCGAGGAGATGGGCCGCGACCTGGCTTCCCGGCTGCCCGCCCTGGTCGCCAGCTTGAACGCCTGCGGTGCAGGCGGTGCCCGACCGATGAGCGCTCAGAAGCTGTGCGAGGCGGTGCGCATCGCCTACGACCCCGCAGCCGCCCAGCTCATCGACGACGCGCACGCCGCCGGCGAGGTGCTGCTGCTGCGCTGGTCCGACGTCGGTCCCGTGGCCTCGGAGGCGAGCTGGGACAGCTACCGGCACGACTCGGCGCTGTCGATGTCGTGGGTGATGAGCCGGGCGCCGCGCGGCGAGGTCTACTCCACCGTCCTGGCCAAGCTGCTCTCCCCGCACCACGCGCTCACGCGCAAGCGGGTCACCCTGCTGTACCGCCCCTACGACAGCGGCCGCGCGGCGGCCATCGCCGAGATGGACAAGCGCCAGGCCGACTCGCGCGTGTACGGCTCGCGACGTCCCTCGCAGAAGGCGCTGCTGCAGCAGCGCGCCGCGGCGGCCACCGCCAGGGAGGAAGCCGTCGGCGCCGGCCTGGTCGACTTCGGCATGATCGTCACCGCCACGGTCAGCGACGCCGCCCAGCGCGCCGAAGCCGTCGCGGCCATCGACAGCCTGCAGTCCAGCGCTCGTGTCCTGCTGCGCCCGGCCTACGGCGCGCAGGACTCCACCTTCGCCGGCGGTCTACCGCTGGGAATCATCCTGTCCGAGCACGTCAGCGTGCCCGAAGTCCTGAAGGGGTCGATCTGAGGTGCTCAAGCCCATGCGAAAGCGCACCAGCAACCGCACCAGCCAGCCGGACATCCGGCAGGCATCGCTCCAGCAGGCCCCGCGCCAGGAGGGGAGTGGCGTCGACGGCACCGCAGCGCAGACGCGCTCCAAGGGCGCCACCCGCGCCCTCCCCACCGCACGCCGCAGCTGGCGCGGGTGGGGCGGGCGCGGAGGAGGGGCAACCATGCACATCGACGCCCCCAACGAGTTCCGCGCCTCCACCGTGCAGGCCTGCGGGCTGTGGCCCTTCGCCGCCGGCGCGGGAACGCCGATGGTCGGCGTGCCGATGGGAGCGCACCTGCAGACCGGCGCCACCGTCTGCTGCGATCCGATCTCCTGGTTCCAGCGCGCCCGGCTGATCCCTCAGCCGACGATGTTCGTCCTCGCCAAGCCGGGCCTGGGCAAGAGCACCGCGATGCGGCACATGCTCACCGGCCAGGCCGGCTACGGCGTCCTGCCCCTGGTGCTCGGCGACCTCAAGCCCGACTACGTCGCCCTCATCCGCGCCTTGGGCGGGCAGGTGATCGAAGTCGGTCCCGGCCGCGGTCACATCAACGTGCTGGACCCCGGCGAGGCCCGCGCCGCCGCCGCGCGACTGACCGGCACCGCCCGCGAGGCGGTGCTGGCCGACGCGCACGACCGCCGGCACCAGATGATGGCCTCCCTCATCACCATCAGCCGCGCAGCTCCACCCACCGACCGCGAGGACACCATCCTTGACCGGGCGCTGCACGTGCTCGACTCCCGGTCCTCCGGCACTCCGTTGCCCAAGGACCTGCTGCAGGTCATCCGCGAGGCCCCCGAGGACGTGCGCCTGGCAGCCCTGGACCGCGGCGACTTCAAGAAGTACCAGGAGCTGACCGAGAACCTCGAGGCCACGCTGGTCGGCATCAGTTCCGGCACCGGGCGCTTGGGCGGCATCTTCGCCCAGCACACCACCACCCCGGCGCGCCGCGACCTGCCGCTGGTGTACGACCTGTCCTCCATCGGGGACGGGCAGACCGACCTGCAGGGCGCGGCGCTGCTGGCGTGCTGGTCCGACGGCTTCGGCATGGTGCGCACCGCCAACGCCCTTGCCGACGCCGGGCTCGAACCCCGCCGGCACTACATGATCGTCATGGACGAGCTGTGGCGGGCGCTGCGCGCCGGGCGCGGCCTGGTCGACCGCGTCGACGTGCTCACCCGCCTGCCCCGAACCCTCGGCGTGGGCACCGCCATGATCACGCACACCGTCAGCGACCTCGACGCGCTGCCCGAGCAGGACCGCAAGAAGGCCGTCGGCTTCATCGAGCGCTCCTCCATCGTCATGTGCGGCGGACTGCCCGAAGCAGAGATGCCCAAGCTGACGCCCATCGTCCCGCTCTCGCAGGCCGAGCAGGACCTGCTCGTGGGCTGGACGGACCCGCCGGCGTGGGACGCCGGGGAGGAGCTGGACGAGTCCAGCACCGCCAAGGCCGCCATGGGCATCAGCGGGGGCGCCGACGACGGCGACGAGCTCGCCACCGCCGACCCCCCGGGCATGGGCAAGTTCCTCATCAAGGTCGGCGGCCGCCCCGGCATCCCCGTCGAGATCGCGCTGACGTCGGCGGAGAAGGCCGTCAACGACACCAACAGCAAGTGGCACGTGCGCTCACGCATCGGCGAGGGCGCCATCGACGCCCTGATCGACGAGGAGAACCTGCGCACCGTGCGCCAGGCCGACGAGGCAGCCGTGCCGCTGAACGCACCCGGCGAGGTCGACGAGGCCGAGTTCGGCGAGGACTGGACCCTGCCGGCGACCCCACCAGAGCCCCAGCCGGCCACTCACCCGGCCGTCCAGCAGGCGAGTCAGGTCCTCCCGGTGCCCGAGGTCGACCTGACCGCCGCCAGCGTCGCTGCCGACGGTGACGCCCAGCCCGACGCCCGGCTCGATGCCCACCCCGGGACCCACCTCGAGACCCAGAAGGAGCTGGCGTGAGCGCGCCGTCCCGTCGCCGCGGGCCCGGCTCGAACGACCCGGCGCAGCTGCTGCCGTTGTTCGTCTTCGGCGCCCTCGCCCTGGCCGCGGTCGGAGTGTGGCTGACCCTGGAAGTCGCCGCCTTCCTCGACAGCACCCCCGGCCCCGCCTCCAACAACCCCTTCGAGGTCAGCATCGGGCTGTTCACAGGCAAGACGACGTGGACGGGCACCGCCAGCAAGGTGGCCGTCGGCGTCGGCGTCCTTCTGCTGACGCTAGCCACCCTCGTCATCGCCCTGGTGTGCCGCGCCCTGCGCAAGCGCGTACGCGTCGATGCCGCCGCCGCCCACATGGGCCGCGGCGGTGAGATCGCCTCCCTGTCCAAGCGCGGCGCCCTGGCCGCTGCCACCCGGCTGTCCATGGAGGGCCAGCCGGGCCAGCTGATCGCCAACAGCGTCGCCGGCGGCCAGCCCCTGTACGCCTCGTGGGAGGACGTCTGCGTGGACATCTGGGGCCCTCGCACCGGCAAGACCACCTCCCGCGCCGTGCCCTGCATCGTCGCGGCTCCCGGCGCCGTGCTGGCCACCTCCAACAAGCGCGACCTCGTCGACGCCACCCGGGACCTGCGCTCGGACTTCGGCTCGCGCGGTGTGTGGGTCTTCGACCCCCAGGGCATCGCCGGCGAACCCGCCGACTGGTGGTGGAACCCGCTGACCTACGTCACCGACGAGGTCAAGGCCGCCACCCTGGCCGGTGTCCTGGTCGGCGCGGCCCAGCCGGAAGGAGCGCGCAAGGACGCCTTCTTCGACAGCGCCGGGCAGTCGCTGCTGGCGGCGCTGCTGCTGGCCGCGGCCGTGGACGGGCGCCCCATCACCGACGTCTTCCTCTGGCTGACCGACCCCACCGACGAGCGGCCCGCCGAGATCCTCAAGAAGCGCTACCCGCTGGAGGCGGCCGAGCTGTACGGGCACATCAACTCCGCCGACAAGCAGCGCTCCGGCGTGTACGGCACCGCCCGGCAGACGGCCGGCTTCCTGCGCAACCGAGCGGCCACCCAGTGGGTCACCTCCCCCAGCCAGGGAGGTGACCCGCACGACGTGCGCCGGGAGTTCGACCCGCACGACTTCGTGGCCAGCAAGGACACCTTGTACCTGCTGTCCAAGGAGGGGGAGGGCACCAGCGGGCCGCTGGTGGCCGCTCTGACCGTCGCCGTCACCGAGGCCGCAGAGCAGCTGGCCACCACCCAGCCCGGCGGCCGGCTGAGCACCCCGATGATCGTCGTGCTCGACGAGGCCGCCAACGTCTGCCGCTGGAAGGAGCTGCCGAACAAGTACAGCCACTACGGCTCGCGGGGCATCCTGCTCACCACGATCCTGCAGTCCTGGTCCCAGGGCGTGGAGGTGTGGGGCGAGCGCGGGATGAGCAAGCTGTGGAGCGCGGCCAACGTGAAGGTCTACGGCGGCGGCGTGGACGACCGGGACTTCCTGGACCGCATGTCGGCCACCATCGGCGACTACGAGCGGACCCAGATTTCCTCCAGCTCCTCGCGCCACGGCCACACCACCTCCCGTCAGGCGGTGCGCGAAAGGATCCTGGACGTGTCCGACCTGGCCGCGCTGCCCAAGGGCCGCGCCGTGGTCTTCTCCTCCGGCAACCGGCCCGTCCTGGCACGCACCGTGCCGTGGATGAGCAGCCCGCACGCCGAGGCGATCCGGGCCTCCATCCGCGCGCACGACCCGGCCGCCGAGCTGGTCATCGCCGAGGCCGAGCAGTCCCTGCACGAGGTGCGCGCCCGCGAGAGCGGCGCACCGCTCACCGCGGCAGCCACGACGAGCACCACGAGCACGACGAGCACGACCGTCTCGGCTGTCCGGCCCAACCGGTGGCTGAAGTCGTGAGTGACGCCACGAGCAGCACCCCGGACAGCACCTCGCCCAGCTTTGTGCCGGTGGCTGGTGGCGGCGAGCAGCGGCCGACGGATGCGTCCGGTGGTACGTCGGCGCGTCGGGTGGGGCCGCGTCGGCGGCGGGAGAACGTCGCTGGTGCGCGTCGGCACGCGCACCAGGTGAAGGTGAGCGCGGAGGAGGAGCTGGCGCTGCAGGTGCGGGCGGGTGCGCTGGGAGTCTCGGTGCCGCGGTTGCTGGTGGAGGCGGCGTTGGCGGACGGGGCGCCGGGGGACCCGCGCGCATCGAAGACCGCTGGCAGCGCTGCGGGTGCTGGCACGCGGGGGGTGACACCGGGGGAGCGGGCGGCGCTGGCGCGAGAGCTGCTGGCGGTGCGGCAGCTGCTGCTGGGGGTGACGAACAACGTCAACCAGCTGACGCGGCGGGCCAACGCCGCGGCCGCTGCGGGCAGCCGCGCTGTAGTGGATCTCCCGGAGGGAGCAGGCCCGGCGCTGGCGGTGGTGCGGCGGGTGACGCAGCGCCTCGACGTCGCCGTGCAGACCTTGATCGAGCCGTGAGCGACGAGAGCGAGGACATGCGGGTGGACGTGAGCCGGCGCATGAAGGAGGTGGTGCTGCGGTGATGCCGAACATCACCCGCGGGGAGCGCATGGGTGGGCTGCTGGCCTACCTGGCCGGCCCAGGCAAGGCCAACGAGCACGTCGAGCCGCACCTGGTGACAGGCGATGCGTCGGTGATGACCTGGCACGACGACGCGGTCCTGGACGCGGCCACCGCAGCCGACATCGCACGGCAGCTGGAGCAGCCGCGGGCGGTCTTCGACGTCAGCGTGGCCGGGGGCGCGGTGTGGCACTGCTCGCTGTCGCTGCGCAGCGAGGAGGGCGTGCTGAGCGATGAGAAGTGGGGTGAGATCGCGCGCGACTTCATCGAGGCGATGGGCTTTTCCTCCATCGAGGCGGACGCCGGTCTAGCTGCGGAGCCGGCACCGTGCCGGTGGGTAGCCATCCGCCACGGCCTCTCATCCGCGGGCAACGACCACGTGCACCTGGTCGTGAGCTTGGTTCGCATCGACGGCAGCAAGGCGAACGTGTGGAACGACCGCCCGTACGCTCAGTGGGTGTGCGCGCAGCTGGAGCAGGTGCACGGCTTGGCGCCGGTCCTGCGGCGTCGTTCCACCATGACCCCGGCAGGGAAGAGTGTCACGAGCCAGCCCACGGAAGGGGTGGCATCGTGAGCGGGGTGGGGGAGTGGGACGAGATCGACGACGACCTCGAAGGCCACCTCGAGGACGAACTCGACGACGACCTCGACGACGACCTCGACGACGAGGACACCCCTGCGGCACGGGCACCAGCGTCCGCGGCGCGCAGCCAGGACGATGCGGTGACCAGCGCGCTGACCGCTGCCCTGGCCGGCGACGCGCTGCGCCAAGGCGTCGCCGAAGCCGTCACGCGCGCGGTCGGCGCACGCTTGGACGCCCTGGCTCGTGACGCGGTCAAGCGCGCCCTGAGCGACGACGTCCTCGACGAGCTGCGGGAGGCGGCAGAGCAGGCCGTCGAAAGCGAGCTCACCGGCCAAGGGACCAGCCAAGGCGCAAGCAAGGTCGAAGCTGAGCCGCAGCGGCAGTACGACTCCGTGGTTGACTTCGTCACCGACTTCCTCGCGCCGACGTACGGGCGAGCACTGAGCAGCAGCCGCATCTGGTGCCCGCAGTGGTGGTCCCACGCCGAGGCCATCTACCGCTTGGACGCGCTGTGGCGATCGTGGGAGCACCTGCGCATGGACGCCGCCACCGGCTCCTCGGTGTGGCTGCGCGACCACGCCGATCACCACATGGCCGTGCTCATGAGCGACAGCGGCCCCTTCAAGGGATGCTCGCCGGAAAAGGGCCACCGGGAGCGCGACCCGGACAACGACTGGTCGACACTGCCGTTGGCGCCACCGCCACCTGGACTGTTCGGCTGAACGAGAAAGGGCCCGCCTCCTGCAAGAGGCGGGCCCTTTCTCGTCGTCACGTCAGGTCGCTGCCCGCCGCGGTGGCGCACAGGAAAGTGCAACGCCAGTCATCGACCGCGCGCCTTGTTCTGCTCCTGCTGACGGCCGTCCATGCCCGCAGAGCGCCGTGCCTTGGGCGCCTTCGTGGGGCTCTGCGTGACCGCCTCGCGCGGGTGCTTGCCGTTGCCCTTGTCGGCCGTCAGTCGAGCGCGCACGGCTTCCTTGTCGCTGACCGACTCCAGCTTGGCGGCCAGCTGCTGGCGCCGCTCGGCGCTGTCGTAACCGGGCTGCGCAGCGGCAGGCTGCCCCTCGCCGCCGGCCCGACCGGCGCGTGCGGGACCGCCTCCGCGCCCACCGCGCGACGACGCGGGATCGTCCATCTCACGCTGCGCCTGACGCTCCTGCCGGTCCGCTTCACGCACCGCGCGCTCCCCGCGCTGCTGCCTCTTGTCGGCCTCGCCGGTGCGCTCCGCGTCCGTGGCACCTCCCGGCTGCAGCCGCTCCCACGCGGCGGTCAAGACCTGCCGCAGCTGTTCGGTGGCAGCCGGGTCGCGCAGCTGCGCGAGCTCGCCGGCCAGGACGGCGTCGCTGGCTGCGCTGCGCAGGAAACCCTTCACCGGGGTGAAGTCGTCGCCCAGGCGGTCCACGGCGCGCATGACGTCCTCGCGGGCCTTGGCGCTCTGCTGGCCCTGCTCGCTGCTGCGCTCGTCGCCGCGGTAGCTCAGCAACGCGACGGCGGTCTCCCGCGCGCTCTCCAGCTCCGCGCCGCTGGTGCTGCCGCGGCCGGCGGCGGCCAGGTCGCGCACCTGCGCGGAGCGCACCTGCTCGGCGGACAGGGTGCCGATCAGACCGGCGACGCCGTCCAGCCCGGCCTCGCGCGAGCTCGCCGGCCCGCCCACCCCCTCAGCCGTCCGCCCGCTGGCCTGCTCGGCTGGACGCTGCTCGGCCCGCCACGCCTCCCACGCCTGAACCACCTGCTCACGCCCGGCGGCGATCCCGCTGAGCGTGTCGCTTCGGTGGTAGTCCGCGGACCAGCGCTGGTAGTCGAAACCCGCCTCACGCGCCGCGTCGCTCGGCGCCCACGCCTCGGCGGCGCGCAGCTTGTCCGCCTCGTTCAAACGCACGTCGGGAGCGCCCGCCAGCGCGGTGAAGACGTCCCCCTCCACCCGCTGCAAGTCCACCCCATAGCGCTCCCGCACCTCGCCGGTGATGCGCTGGTGCGCGGCGCCGGCCTGCCCGTCGAAGTCGCGCCAGGCCGTCGCCAGCTGGTACGCGGAGGCGATGTCCCCGGCGCCGGCCCGCTCCCACCAGGCACCCTGCTCGGTGCTGCTCAGCTGTGCGCGCATCGCGGCCCGCTCGGCGTCCATGCGGGTCTGCGCCTGCGTAGCCTCGTCGCGCGAGTCGGCCTGCTTCACCCTGTCGCGGCGCTCCGCCTCCCGGATCAGCTCCTCCGCGAGGCGACCCGCGACGGTGACACCGCCCCGGATCGCGCCCTCGAACATCTCCTCGACGCCGTCGCTTTCCTCAGCCATCGCTGCGCTCCTCGTCTGGTCCTGCACTCGTCGGTGTGGTCGGGGTTGGGGTCGTCTCTGTCACCGCTCAGCGCTCCAGGTGCTCCCCGCGCCCCTCCTGCGATGCACCCGGCCCACCTCGGGCGCCGCTGCCGGCGCGCTGCGCTGCCGCGGCGGTACCCGGCTGCAGGCGCGTGGGCACCGGTGAACCCGGTGCCCGCTGGGCGCCCGTCGTGCGCGCCTGGGCGGCCGCACGCTCGCGCGTCGCCCGCACCTCCCGCAGCACCGCCGGGCGCTGCTGACCGTCGCCCGGATCAGGCAAGGCGGCCGCGATGGCACGCAGCTGGTGCCGCGCCACGGAGGCCACCGCAGCGGCGCTGCGGGCCTCACCTCGTGCGCTCATCGCGTCGTGTGCGGCCTTCATCGTGTTGGCCAACTGCCGCAGCATCACCGCCTGCGCCATACGGCTGGAGCCGCTGTCCGAAGCCACCGCCAGAGCCAGCACGGCACCGTGCACCGACGGCATCGCGGAGGGCCGGGGTTCCGCGCGGTGCGCGCGCACCTGCGCGAAACGCGCCAACGCCCGGGACGTCTCAGCCAGCGGGCCGGGAGTGGGCTCCGCACGCTGCGACCAGACCGCGAAGACGCCCGCGGTCTCCCGGGCCACCTGGGTCCACGTGGCGTGGTCATCGACCGGAACGGTGCGCAGGTACTCGCGCAGCTGCGCCACCTCCTCGGTGTGCTTAACCCACTGCTCCGGCGAGACCGGCCGCAGCGCACCACGCTCCGTGCCGTGCTCCAAGCGCTGCGAACGGCGCGAGCGGCGCCACTCTGCCACCGCGGCGCTGGCGGCTTCGGGGGTGTCCGGCCACTGCTGACGCAGCCGGGGGAGGGTCAGGTCCCGCGCGAGCTGACCGCCCCCGATCCAGTACGGCTTCTCGCCTTCGGCGGGACGCAACGCGACCGAAAAGCCCGTGACCACGTCATCACGCCCGGCCGCGTAGCGCGGCCGCACCAGCACTCCCGCCGCGCGCAGGGTCCGCACGAAATCGACCTCGCTGGACGCCTCGGCAGAGGCAGCACGCACCTGACGCGCGAGCCGCAGCCGCTCAGGCTCGGCGCCGGTGCGCTGCGCACGCTCCAGCTCGGCCGGCTTCAGCCCACGCTCGCCGATGCCCAGCTGCCGCGACTCCAGGACCTGCAGACCGTACTTGCGCTCCAGCTCCCCGGTCAGGCGCTGCGCCTTGAAGTAGTCCCTGAACGGGTCAGCTTTCGTGCCGTCCTCACGCACCAACGAGAGCGCCAGGTGGATGTGGTCGTTGCCCTCCTTGGACAGGCCGTGCCGCACCGCCACCCACCGGCACGGCGCCTTGCCGGACGCCTCGGAGAAGCCCATGCCGTCGACGAAATCCCGGGCGATGGCGGCCCACTTCTCATCGGACTGCACACCCTCCTCGGCCTTGAGGGAGAGCGAGCAGTGCCACACCGAGCCACCAGCCACCTCGACGCCCAGGACCTTGCGCGGAGCGTCCAACTGCTCAGCGATGGCCAGGGCGCTGGCGCGGTCCAGTTCGGCGTCGTCGTGCCACGCCATGATGGCCGCGTCGCCGGCCACCAGGTGCGGCTCGCTGTGCTCGTTGGCCTTGCCGGGACCTGCCAGGTACACCATGAGCCCCTGCATCCGCTCCCCGCGCACGATGTTGGGCATCACGGCTCGCTCAGTCCTTCAGCAGCTGCGCGTCCAGGCGCTGCACCACGCGCCGGACAGCGGCCAGCGTCGCGGCCGCCTCCGCAGGGAAGGGCCCGCCGGCGTTGGCCTGGCGCGCCAGCTGGTTGACGTTGTTGGACACCCCGGCCAGCAGCCGGCGGATCGCGAACAGCTCCACCGCGGACTCCTGGCGCTGCGAAGCGGTGACCCGGTCGGTGCTCAGCGCCGACTCCACCAACAGGCGGGGAACCGTGATCCCGCCCTGCTGGTTGCACTTCACCAGCAAGGCCAGCTCCTCCTCGGGAGTCACCTTCACCACGTGCCGGTGAAGGCGCGGACCCTGGTCCGCGTTGGCCCGCCGACGGCGGGAAAACCTGATGCGCGCGGGCGCCTCGTCCGCCATCGCGGCCACCTCCTTCTACTCCCAGCGAAGCGACCCCGGATCCCGGGGACCACACGAAGTGTGCCCCGTGCCGAGACGCATGTCGAGGCACGGTCCGACTTAGGGCACCTAAGTCGCTAGCTTGCTCCGCAGGGCTTCTCGGGTGGTTTTCTCACCCGAGTGCATGCCGGGGGGGCGGGATGGGCACCGGAAACCCGGTGCCCATCCGGCGCCGCTCGTCATCTGGTCGTCTCTACTGACAGTGCAGTAGAGTCGCCCTATGGCTACTGCGGTCGATGACATCGAGTCGGGTCTGCGCGCCCTGAACGAGGCCCGCATGAAGTGCGCGGCAGCTCTGGGGCACTCCGCCCGCGCTCTGGAGAGCGCGCGGGCGGAGCTGGTCGAGCGAGAGCGCGAGTACGCCAAGGCGCACAGCGAAGCGCTCAGCGCCGGCTGGACCGCGGCGGAGTTGAAGAAGGTGGGCATCGAGGAACCGGAGCGCCGCGCCCCCGGCCGCCCCAAGGGTGCGACCACGCGCCGCAACCGCACGGCCAGCGAGTCCGCCGCTGACGCGGCAGGCTCGGCCGCCCCGACCGATGCGCCGACGCCGGCCACGGACAAGGCGGTTCCCGCCGCGGTCTGAGACAGGAAAAACGGCAGAGGCCCCGACGCATTCGCGTCGGG
>NZ_JBJLSF010000091.1:0-19758 GCF_050871885.1 Kineococcus aridisoli
CGCGCCGCCCCCCCCCCCCCCCCCCCCCCCCCCCCCCCCCCCCCCCCCCCCCCCCCCCCCCCCCCCCCCCCCCCCCCCCCCGGCCCGCGGTCGGCGGCGCCGGCGGGCAGCCCCGGTGGACGCCCCGGTGGACGCCCCGGTGGGCGTCCCCGCGGGCCCGCCGGCTCAGGGCACCCCGTGCAACCCCGGCCCCAGCGGCCGGACGAGGTCGTGACCGGCCAGGTCGGCGGCGCCGATGGCGGCCACCGGCCGGTCGCCGGGCAGCAGCGACAGCCGCTCGTCCAGCGCGAGGCCGCGCAGGAACGCCGACCCCGCGGCCTGCGCCCGCAGCGCACCGCCGACCGCGTCGAGCAGCGGCCGCCCCACCCCGGCGACACCACCGGCGAGGACGATGCGCGCGGGGTCGCACGTCAGCGCGAGCGTGCGCACGGTGAGGGCCACCGCGGCGGCCCACCGGTCGCGCACCTGCACGGCGGCCCGCTCGCCGGCCGCCGCCGCCGCGAACAGGTGCTGCGCCGAGCGCCCCTCCCCGCCGTGCGGCCAGGCGCGCTGCAGCGCCGCGCCCGAGGCGATCGTCTCCAGGCACCCGCGCTGACCGCAGGCGCACAGCGCCCCGGCGGGGTCGACGGCGAGGTGGCCGACCTCCCCGGCCGCCGCGCTGCCCCCGCGCAGCAGCCTCCCGTCCAGGACGATGCCGGCGGCCAGGCCGGTGCCCAGCGACAGCAGCGCCAGGTCCTGGCCCGGGGCCAGCAGCGCCGAGGCGCCCAGCGCGGTCGCCTTGACGTCGTTCTCCACGCTGACGCCGACGTGCCCGGTGACGGCGGAGACGAGGGCGGCCAGCGGCACCTGCTCGTGGCCGAAGCCGAGGTTCACCGCGCTGCGGACCGTGCCGGTGCGCGGGTCCACCAGGCCGGGGATGCCGATGCCCACGCTGGCCAGGGCCCGCGGGCCGCCGGGCGCGACCTGGTCGAGCAGGTCGGCGACCACCCGTCCCGCCGCCTCGACGACGTCGCCGACCCCGGAGGGCGAGGGGCGCCGGGACGTCGCGAGGACGTCCCCGGCGGCACCCAGCGCGACACCGTCGATCTTGGTGCCGCCGATGTCGAGCCCGACGCGCACGCCGGCGGGCCCGGTGAGGACGGCCACCGTCAGCTCGCGGCGCGCAGCAGGGCGTGGCGCAGCGGGGCGAACTCGGCGAGGCTGTCGGTCAGGCCGCCGGGCTGCGAGCGCAGCAGCCAGCACGCCCGCTGCTCCTCCAGCAGGGCGTCCAGCTCGGTGAGCAGCGCGGGTGCGGCGGCCGCGTCGATCGTCCCGTCGGCGGCCCGGGCCAGGAACACCCGGGCGGCCAGGTCGGACAGCCGCAGCGCCTGGGTGAGCTCGCGGACCACCACGTCGCCGTCGGCGGCGGCCGGCTGCGCGGCGCGCAGGTCCTCCAGGCAGCCGCGCAGCACCTCGCGGGCGGCCAGCAGCGCCTCGCGGGAGGGCACCGCCCACTCGGCCACGTCGGCGGGATCGCGCAGCACCATGCACAGCGGGGAGGCGTTGAGCACCGGGGCGCCCAGCTGCCGCGTGATGCGGCCCGCGCGCACCAGGACCTCGCCCGTGGTGCCCGTGGGGTCCAGCAGCAGCCGCTCGTCGAGGACGGCCGCGACGTCGAGGTCGCGGTTGGCCTCCAGCGCCCAGGAGACCGCGCCGCCGAAGAGCACCGGCCCGAAGGCCACCGACGGCGGGTCCCAGTGGCCGTGGTCGCCCCAGGAGGTGTTCAGGTACCCCTGCGCACCGTTCTCCAGACCGACCTCCGCGGCGTCGACCATGTTGCCCACCGCGTTGTCGAACCTGCCGAGCAGGGCGTTCCAGTTGCTGGCACCCGGTGCCACCCAGAACGGCACGCCCGCGTCCAGCAGCAGCTTGGCGCGGTCGCGGAAGCCGTCGCGCAGCGCGGTGACGTCCAGGCCCTGGCTGCGCCACTCCTGCACCTGCCCGCCGGCGGAGTCGATGACGTCGGCCAGCAGCGCGGGGGAGTCGTACTGCCAGACGACCGGGATCGCGCCGGCGGGGACCTTGTCCATCAGCTCGGGGTGGTCGCCGAAGACGTCGGCCCAGAACTCGACGGTCCACCCGCGCTCCAGCCACGGCTGCATGACCGCGGTGACGTACTCCCAGTAGACGGTGCCCAGGCCGACCTCCTCGGCGCGCTGGGCGCTCTTGCCGGTCCCCAGCTCCCACGGCTCGTCGGCGCCGATGTTGATGCGCCGGGTGCGGAAGTTGGCGGCCACGTCCTCCAGCAGCTCGCCCACGAACGCGGCGTTCTCCGGGCTGGGTTCCACGGTGCTCGGCGGCCGGTGCCGGCCGCGCATCGTGAAGCCGTCCTCGTTCTCGGAGCGCTTGGCGTGCTCGGGGTGCTTCAGCCAGCGCTCCATGTGGCCCAGGGTGTTCTGGTTGCACACCAGCTCGATGCCGCGCGAGGCGCACAGCGCGTCCAGCCACTGCAGGTCGGCGGCCGACAGGGCCGAGGCGTCCTGCCAGACGACCTGCTGACCGCGGAAGCGGTAGGTGTGCTCGGTGTAGAGCTCCAGGCAGTTGATGCGGGCCAGGTCGAGGACCTCCACCCAGCGGGCCAGCGTGCGCCGGGTCGGCACCCGGTCGCGGCTGATGTCGAGCATGAAGCCGCGGACGGCGAAGTCGGGGGAGTCCTCGACGGTGTAGCTGGTGGTCTCGAAGTCGCGGCCGGCGCGCAGCTGGTCCAGCGTCGCCAGCGCGTAGCGCAGCCCCGCCGCGTCGGCGTGCGCGACGGTGGTCCCGTCGGCGGAGGTCTGCAGGCGGTAGCCCTGCGCGGGCAGCGAGGCGTCGGCGACGACGGTGAGGGGGGCGTCCGGTGCGGGACCGCTCCCGGTCGTCGCGGACATCGACTTCGGGCGGGGGAAGGGCGTGACGGGCACGGGGGAGCTCCAGGTCGGGGTGTTTCGCGGGGGTTCCGCGGGGTGTGGTGCGCGGGTGGTGCGCGGCGAGCGGGTCAGCCCTTGACGGCGCCGGCCACCATGCCCTTGGTCATGGCGTTCTGGACGAGGACGAAGACGACGAGGACCGGCACGGCCACCAGCGTCGAGCCCGCCATCACGCCTGCCCAGTCGGTCTCCTGCATGTTGGAGGAGAACGTCCGCAGCCAGACCGGCAGCGTCAGCCGGTCGCCGGAGGCCAGCACGACGTAGGCGAGGGTGAACTCGTTCCAGGCGACGAGGAAGCCGAAGACGCCGGTGGCGACCAGGCCGGGGCCCAGCAGCGGGAACGTCACCCGGAAGAACGCGCCGAACCGCGAGCAGCCGTCCATCATCGCGGCCTCCTCCAGCTCCACCGGGACGCCGTCGACGAAGCCCTTGAGCATCCAGACGGTGAACGGGACGATCAGCCCCACGTACAGCAGCGACAGCCCCGGCACCGAGCCCAGCAGTCCCCACCCGTCGAGCATGCGGTACTGGGAGATGAACAGCGCCTCGGCGGGGATCATCTGCACGACCAGCACCGCGACGAGCGCACCGCGCCGGCCGAGGAAGGTGAAGCGGCTGAGCGCCACCGACGCGAGGACCGCGGAGACCAGCGACACGGCCACCGCCAGGCCGGTGACGGCGGCGCTGAAGCCCAGGGAGCGCCAGAACAGCGAGTCGGCGAGGATCTCGCCGAAGGAGCGCAGCGTGGGCTCCAGCGGTGCCAGCAGCGGCGGCGTCGCCCGCAGCCGGTCCGCCGGCATGAGGGCGGAGTTGATCATCCAGTAGATGGGGAAGGCCCAGAGCGCGGCCAGGGCGACGGCGAGGACGTTCCACCAGCCCTTGTGCCGGTTGCGGGCGGACCGGTGGTCCGCGTGGGTGGGCGGGGCGAACAGCGCCGGTTCGGTGGCGGCCATCACAGGTCTCCCTGCTTCATGAGGGTGCGCATGTAGCGCCAGGTCAGGACCAGCACCAGCACCAGCATGACGGTCGCCAGCGCCGAGGCGATGCCGTAGTCCCCGCCGCCGATGCCGGTCTCGTACACGTAGGTGCCCAGCAGGTTCGTCTCCCGGTTGTTGCCCGCGCCGGCCTGCAGGACCTTGATCTGGGTGAAGACCTTCAGGTCCCAGATGATCTCCAGCATCAGCAGCAGCAGGACGACCGGCTGGATGATCGGCAGGACGACCAGCCGCAGCCGCGTCCAGCCGGCGGCGCCGTCCAGCTCGGCGGCTTCCAGGACCGCCTCGTCGACCTGGTTGAGCGCAGCGTACGTCGACAGCGTCACCAGCGGGACCGAGGTCCAGATGACGGTGATGGCGGCGATGAGGAAGAACGTCCAGGGGCTGCCCGCCAGCCAGGAGTAGCCGCGGAAGGACTCCAGCCCGGCCGAGGTGAGCAGCCAGTTCACCAGCCCGTAGCGGGGTTCCACCAGCCAGGTGTAGACGGTGAGCGCGGCCAGCGGAGGCATCGCCCAGGCCAGCACGAGGGCGACCTGGAGCAGGATGCGGGGGACGGTGGACAGCTTCTGCAGCAGCAGGGCGAAGGCGATCCCGATGCCCATCGTCACCAGCGCGCAGAAGGCGCAGAACACGACGGAGCGGGCGGTGACGACCCAGAAGTAGGGGTCGCCGAGGACCTGGGAGTAGTTCTGGAACCCGACCCACTCCGGTGGCCGCCCGAACTGCTGAGCCAGCCCGAACTCCTGGAACGACATGATGAACTGCCGCACCATCGGGTAGCCCAGCGCCAGGCACACCAGCCCGACGGGCAGGACCAGCAGCAGGTAGGGCGCGGCGAGGGAGCCGCCCCGTCGTCGTGGTCGCGCCCGGCGGCGGGCGACGGGAGCGGGGACCCCCGGCGGCGCGGTCGCCGGTGCGCTGCTGACACCGGCGCTGAGCTGGTCGGACACCACGTTCTCCTCCTGCTGGTCCTCGTCGGTTCGCGGGTGCTCGGTCAGCCCTTGTTGAGGGCGACGGCGATGGTGGTGTCCACGTCGGCGGCGACGGCCTTGACGTCCTCGCCCTTGGCGATGCGCACCCAGAAGTCGCGGGGCACGTTGTTGCCGTCGAGCACGCCCCACTGCGGGGAGTTGGGGGTGAGGACGGAGTTCTCGATGATCTCCTGGGCGATCGAGCCGGTCGGGCCCTCCAGGGCGGAGGAGAACGACGTGCGGCCGGGGATCCAGCCGCCGACCTTGGCCATGTCGGTCATGAACTCGTCGGAGTAGACGAGCTTCAGCAGCGACTTGGACAGCTCCTCGTTGTGGTTGTTCGCGGAGATGCCGATGCTGGATCCGCCCGAGAACGTGTTGCCGATGCTGCCCGGGGTCAGGCCGGGAAGGGCCATGACGCCCACCTTGCCGGCGTCCCACATGGCCTTGTCGATCTTGGCGGCGGCGACGTTGAGGGCGCTGTACATGCCCACCTTGCCGTCGTTGAACAACTGGTAGGCGACCTGGGCGTTCTCGTTGGAGTCCAGCGCGTACTTCGTCGCGGTGAGCATCACGTCCTGGACCTGGGCCAGCGCGGCCTGCGACTCGGGGCTGGAGAGCATGCCCTTCCAGGTGTCGCCGTCCTGCTCGGCGTACTGGCCGCCGTGGGTGAACAGCCAGCCCTCGTTGGTGTGCGGGTCCGCGCCGGGCATGTAGATGCCGGAGAAGTCCGGCAGGCCCTCGGGGTTGGCCGTGTTCAGCGCCTTGGCCGCGGCCACGAGCTCGTCGAGGCTGGTCGGGACGGGGATGCCGGCCGCCTGGAGCAGGTCCTGGCGGTAGTAGTAGACGCGGGCGCCGGCGTAGAGCGGGGTGGCGTACAGCTTGCCCTCCCAGGAGCCGGCGTCGATGAAGCTCTGGATGAGGTCGCCGCCGCCGAGCTCCTCCTCCTGGTCGGAGATGTCGAGCAGGGCGCCCACGGAGGAGAACAGCGCGACCTGGGTGTTGCCGAACTCGATGACGTCCGGGCTCTCGTCCCGGCTGGCGAGGCTGGTCTGCAGCTTGGAGACGATGCCGTCCCACTGCTGGACCTCGATGGTGAGGGTGGCGCCCGCGTTCTGCTGCTCGAAGGTGCTCTTCAGCCAGGCCTGCGTCTCGTCCGGCACCGAGTCCTGCATGAGCCACAGGCGCAGATCCTTGCTGTCACCTCCTCCGCCCCCGCCGGCGCCGGCGGACGACTCGGAGCCGCCGCCGCACGCGGCCAGGCCGCCGAGCAGGGTGGCGCCGGTGGCGGTGGCGAGCAGGGATCGCCGGGTGAGGTTCATGGCGGGCAACCTTTCGAGGGTCCGGTGCGGCAGGACGAGCGTGGAGGGGGGCAGGCGGTGCGGTCGGTCGACTCGGCGCTGAGTCTCGACATCCCGACGAGCACGTGACAAGTGTTAGGACACCTGCTTAACAAGAACGTAACCGCCTCCCGGCCCGCTCGGCAAGAGGCTTGCGGGAGGTTCGTCAGTGGGGTAAACCAATCCGGTGACCGCCCCGACGCTGCCCGTGCCACGGCCGCACCCGACGTCCTGGCGCGCCTCCACGCGGGGCCTGCGACCGAGCTCGAAGGTGCTGCCCTCCCAGGCCAGGGCGCACAACCGCGCCGTCGTGCTGGGACTGCTCTTCCACGAGGGACCCGTCTCGCGCGCCGACCTCGCCCGCGCCACCGGCCTCACCCGGGTGACCGTCTCCGAGATCGTCGGCGACCTGCTCGCCGAGGGCCTGGTCGCCGAGCTCGGGCTGCGCCCCGAGGGGCGGGTCGGCAAGCCGGCCATGATGGTGGGGCTGCGCTCGACCGAGCACCACATCGTCGCCGTCGACATGCAGATGCTGCCCGTGGTGCGGGTGGCGGTGCTCGACCTCGCCGGCTCGCCGCTCAGCGAGAGCACCGCGGACTTCACCGGCCTGCGCGGCGAGGAGGCGCTCCAGGCGCTCCAGGCGCTGTGCGCCGGCGTCCTCGCCGGTGCGCCGCAGCGCGTGGTGGGGGTGGGGATCGGCACGCCGGGCATCGTCGACGCCGCCGGCGGGATCGTGGAGTCCGCCCGGCTGGGCTGGAAGGACGTGCCGCTGGCCGAGCGGCTGTCGGCCGCGCTCGGCACCGCCGTCCACGTCGCCAACGACGCGGACGCGGCGGCCCTGGCGGAGTTCACCTACGGCGAGGCCTCGGCCTCCGGCTTCCTGGCCGTCGTGGCCGGGCAGGGCCTCGGCGCCGGCCTCGTCCTCGACGGCCACCTCGTGCGCGGGCACCGGCTGGCGGCGGGGGAGATCGGCCACCTCGTCGTCGACCCGCGCGGTCAGCAGTGCGAGTGCGGGCGCCGCGGCTGCCTGGAGACGATCGTCGCCCCGCCCTACCTGACCCGCGCGCTGGAGGGGCGGACCCCGGCCCGTCGGCGCAGCGCCCTGCGCGACGCCGGCCGCCGCCTGGGCGCCGTGCTCGCCCCCGTCGTCGCCGCCCTCGACCTGGAGGAGGTCGTCCTCGTGGGACCGGCCGACCTGCTCGACGGACCGCTGCTGACCGCCGCCCGCGACACCGTCGAGGCCACGTGCATGCCCGCCTCGGGCGGCGGGGTCCGGCTGCGGATGGCCGCGCTCGGCCCGAACGGCGTCCTGCAGGGGGCCGCGGCCCTCGTGCTGTCCGGGGAGTTCGGCTTCAGCTGACGAAGCGGCGCTCGGTGTTGGTCAGCCGCAGCTTCAGCAGCGCCTGCACCAGCGGCAGCGGGGCGATCGGCTGGCGCACCGTGGTGCCCTGCGGCGTCGTGGTCAGCGCGGTCGGGCAGGCGAAACCGGCCTCCAGCAGCGGGCGGGCCAGGTCCGGCGCCACCGCGTCACCGGGCGAGAGCGCCGCCAGCCGGGTGCGGACCTCGCGGGGCAGCCCCTCCCACCAGGTCACCAGCCGCTCGTCGCGCGGCTGCTGCACGTAGCGCACGCCACCGGCGACCTGCTCGACCGGCTGGGAGTCGTCGGGGCGCGAGGATCCAGTCGTGGGCACGAGCGGCAGTGTGGACCACGAGCGCACGCCGCGCTCGTCGGGGTGCCGCCTCCGCCCGGTGGGGTGCGCGCCCCGGCCCGCCGCACCCGCCCCGGGTGGGGCGGGTGCGGCGGCCCGGGACCGGGTGTCAGGACTTCAACGGGAACGGCGTCCTGGAGGTGGAGCGCACCCGGTGGCGCGCGGTCTCCAGGACGTCCTCCCACGTGACCGAGCCGGCGTCGCGGACGACGGCCAGCCCGCGGTCCTGCAGCATCGCGGCGATCTCGCTCTGGTGGTCGTCGACGTGCTCGCCGTGCGACGCGAGCCGGGGCAGCAGCAGCGGGAGCTTGCCGCTCGAGAGGGTGGTGAGCGTCGACCCCGTGCCGGCGTGCGCGATGACGACGTCGGCCTCCTCCATCGCGGCCTGCAGCTCGTGCGCGGGGATCGAGCGGCGCGCGTCGATCCCGAGGTCCTCGGCGGCGGTGGACCCGGTCTGCCAGAGCACCTCCACCCCCTCGGGCAGCACCTCCAGCAACCGCTGCAGCGGACGGCGGAAGGGGTACCCCTCCGAACTGCCCAGCGTCACGACCACGCGCCGCACCTCCCGCGGTTCGCCGCGCGTGGCCGTGAAGCCGTCGAGCACGGTGCCCTCGAAGGTCCAGCGCTCGTCGCTCCACGTCTCGTGCTGGGTGTAGAGGCGGACGCCGGGCAGCTTGCCCAGCAGGCGACCGCTCGAGGAGGGCCCGTCCACCCGGGTCGCGCTCTCGATGTAGTGGCAGGGGACCCCGCGGGCCCAGTACGTCGGCAGCACCGAGACCGCCAGGTTCGCCCCGGTGCTGATGACGCGCTCGACGTCACGGTGCGGCAGGCGCCGCACGCCGTCGACCGCGTTGCGCAGCACGTGGCCGACGTTGCGCGCCCGCGGGTACTCCAGGTAGTGCACCTCCTCGCCGGCCAGCAGCGACCGGCTCTGCGCCGCGTCGGTGGTCACCCAGATGCGGTCACGGATCGGCAGGCGTGGCACCAGGCTGTGGAGCTGCGTGAGGTGCCCTCCCACGTTGGCCACCAGGAGCGTCGTCATGCGTGCTCAACCACCCTCTCAACGAGCTGTCGTCGGAAGCAGCTGGGCGACCGGGCGGCCGCTCAGCAGGAGGACGTCCCGGGTGGTGTTGACGGCGGCCACGGTGGCCGGCACGTCCCGGACGTCGGTGTTCCACGGCACCCCGCCGAGGTGCCCCCCCGTGTCGTAGAGGGTCACCTCCGGTCCGGGTGCGGAGATGGACGCGGTCACCTCGGGTGCAGCGGCGACGCCCTCGCCCCGGCGCCGCCACACCACCAGCACGCCCGGCCCGCTCGTGCGCAGGCGCAGCCGCACCGACCCGTCCGGACCGGGGGAGACGCCGACCCGCTCGGACATCTCCGTGTGGTTGCCCTCGGCGTCGCGCAGGGCCGCGACGTACTCGAGCCCGGAGCCGCCGAGGCTGCCGCGGACGCCGTCGACCGATCCGCGGACGTCGAAGAGGTCGGGTGCGCGCAGCGCCGGCGAGGAGGCGGCGGCCGAGCCGCCGGCGGCCAGCACGCGCCAGCCGTCGCGGTGGGCGAGTTCCCACGACCCGCAGGCGAGCTGCCAGCGCGACTGCGCGGCGTCGAGGCAGGCCGCCACGTCCGCGTCCTCGCTGGTGACGCGGAAACCGGCGCTGGGCAGCCACCGCGATCCCGACCGCCGGGTCCCGACCCGGGTGTGCACGCGCTCGGCGACGACCCTGGTGCTCGGCTGGACGTTCACCAGGGAGACCATGGGCGCCGCGACCACGTCACCCTGCCGCTCGGCCGCCACCGTGCTGCTGCCGTCGCGGTGGAAGACCATCTCGCCCACGTCGCGCAGGGTGATCTCCGAGCCCAGCCCCTCGTCGGAGTCGTCGACGACGATGCCGGGCGCCTCGTCCGTGCGGGCGGGGTACACCAGGGAGGAGTCGATGGTCACCTGGCTGGAGCGGACGACGTAGGCGGAGGTGGAGCGCAGGTCCCCCTCGGAGTGCCCGGCGAGGATCGACACGGCCCGCGAGCGCGTGATGCGGATCCGGCCCGAGATCGCCGAGACGATGGTCGCGCCCTTGCAGTCCTGCAGGCTGGCGGCGCCGATGCTCCGCTCGGTCTTGGGGCTGAGCACGACGATGCCGTCGCCGTTGGAGACCTGGTAGAGCAACCAGGCGTCGCCCACCTCGTCGAGGCGTGCCTGGCAGTGGTCGAGCACCATGGCGTCGCAGTAGTCGAACCACGACACGAGCGTCCGGGCCGCCGTCATGACCACGTCGTTGAAGCGACCCGAGCAGCGGTTGAAGAAGGCCAGCGCGCGGTTCTCGCCCTGCCCGTCCACCAGGAGCTGGTGCACCACCAGGCGCGGGGTGCCCCCGACGGCGTCGCCGGTGGCGCGGTGGTCGACGTCGACGCGCACCGCGTCACCGTCGAACGCCCGCCGGCGGGTGTTCGGGAAGAACGCCCAGCGCGTCCGCGGGTCGGCCGTGAAGGCCTCGGTGCGGGCCAGGCGCGCGCCGAGCTGCACCTGGGCCCCGTTGCCGAAGACGACCAGGCAGTCGAAGGGGTCGTCGTCGTCGAGGAACACCGGCGTGTCCAGCAGGTACCTGCCCCGGGGTTCCAGGCTCACCGCGCGCACGCCCTGGTCGTAGAGCGCCTGCAGCGCCGGTGCCGAGTCGGTGGTCCCGGTCGGGTCCAGCCCGGCGTCGGCGGCCGCGCCGGGCGGCGGTCCCGGCGGGACGCTGCCGGACAGGCCGACCGCCGTCGCCCCCAGGCCGAGCGCCGCCACGACCTTGGTGACGCTGCGGCGATCGACCTCCAGCCCCCGCCCGCGCGTGCCGTGCCCCCCCTCGTGGGCACGCAGTTGCGCGCTCACGGTGTCCCCGCCCCCGCGGTGCGAGCGGCGCCCGGCGCCGCGGGCCGCCGGGCGAGCGCGGCCGAGACCGCTGCGGCCAGGAACACGAACGGGTAGTTCGGCGCTGAGACGAACACCGGGGCGGCCGCCGACTCCGCCAGCAGCAGGACCATCCACCCGGCCCCGGCCAGGCGCAGCCACCGCACGAGCGGCGAGGGTTCACCGCGCATCCCGCGCAGCAGGTGGGTGGACATCACCAGCAGGCCGATCGCGAAGCAGGCGGCTCCCAGCCAGCCGGCCTCGCCGTACAGGGCGGGCCACTGGGTGTCGTTGAGGAACTGCCCCGAGTCGGCGGCCGGTCCCATGCCGAACCGGTGGTCGAAACCCAGCTGGTAGTACCAGGGGCTGTAGGAATCGGCCGCCGTCGCGCTGGCGAACCTGCCGAACCCGGCGCCCAGGGGGAACGTCTCCCCGGCGACCGCCGCGCCGCCCTGCGTCAGCAGCGAGCGCGCCGAGTCCTGCACCACGTAGCGGTCCACGTCCGTGGTGACGAGCTGCACCAGCGGCGGCGCGAGCACCAGCGCGGCCAGCGGCAGCACGGGCAGCACCGCGAGGGCGCGACGCCTGCGCAGGAACGGCAGGCACATCAGCGCCACCGTCGCGAGGAGCCCGACGACGGACTTGACCTGCAGGGTGAGCAGCGCCAGGGCCGCGCAGGCGGCGAAGACCGGCACCGCCGGTCCGCGGCGGCCGACGACGAGCCGGTGGGCGAGCGCGGCGATCGCGAGGATGCCGCAGAACCGGCTGAAGGCGCCCGGTCGCGCGAAGATCCCGGTCAGCGCCGGCAGGCCGTAGGGCCCGGTGCTGGAGGTGGTGCCCAGCAGCGCGGCCCACGGTCCCGGTGCGAGGAGGTTGACGGCACCGGTGGCGATGACGAGGACGGCCAGGTACGCGCCCCAGCGGACGGCGGCGCGCAGGTGCTCCAGCGTCCAGGGGACCTGCGCGACGGCGAAGGCCAGCAGCAGCCCCTTCACGGAGCTGAAGGTCCCCTGCGCGAGGACCCCGACCGGCACGTCCTGCACCCGACCGCTGAGCAGGCCGAGGAACGCGAAGGCGGCGAACCAGGCGCTGCCCGGCAGCACCACCAGGCGTCCGGCGGTGACCAGCCGGCGCACCGGGAGGGCGATCAGGCAGAACAGCACGGCCGCGTCGTCCAGCGCCGAGGCCGACCCGCCGAGCAGCGACTGCAGGGGTGTCGACAGCACGACCACGACCAGGGTCAGCGCCACCAGCAGCTGCGGTGCGAACACCGCGACGAGCACCGCACCCGCGACCGCCAGCACGCCCAGCGGCACGAGGGGGCCGAGCAGCAGCAGCGCCACGAGCGCCACGGCCACCGCGCCGCCGCCGGCCGCCCACGGCAGGGCACCGCCGCGCGGGGCGGCCGCCGCTCCGGTGGAGACCGTCACCGGCGCGCGTGCCGGCTTCGCGCGGAACCCTCCCGCAGGGCCACGACCGCCGCGGAGACGGCCAGGCCGATCGCCAGTGCCACCGCGAGGTTGACCAGCAGGTTCGGCGACTCCGGATCGGTGGGGATGAGCGGTTCCTCGACCACCACGCCCGTCATCAGGGCCTGACCGCCCACCTCGCTCTGCGTGGAGACCTGGTCGACGAGGCTGCGGGCCACCGCACCCGCCAGTTCCGCGGCCTCGCGCGCCCGGGGTGCGCTGACGTCGACGTCGACGATCGTGGTCTGCGGCACCACGCTGGCCGACACCCGCTCGGCGAGCGTGGCTGAGTCGACATCGCTGCCGGCCGCGCTGATGGCCGGGTCGAGGACCGTCGGCGTCTCGACGAGGGCGGCGTAGGTGTCGGCCTGGTCGGCCACGTACGCCGCCGCATCGGCCACCGACACCGCGCCGTCCTCCGCCTGGGCCCGCAGCAGCACCTTCGTCTGCGTCGTGTACGTCTCGGGGATCGCCTGCGTCGTGCCCCACCCGGCGAGCAGGGAGAGGAGCACGACCGCCCCGACGACGACGCCGTGGCGCCGCACGGTCTCGCCGGCCGCCGGGCGGCGCACCTGCGCGGGTACTGCTCCGTCGCGGCGGGTGTCAGGGCTGGCGGTGTCCGTCACAGGGTCTCCTTCAGGAAGGACCGGACCGCCTGGCGCACGTCCGGTCGGAGCAGGCTGGTGCCGTGGGAGTCGCCGTCCACGAGCAGTTCCCGGTGAGCCACGCCGGCGGCCTCCAGCGCCGCGGCCATCGCGTCCACCTGCTCGCTCGGGACGAGTTCGCGGGTGCCGTTGACCAGGAGCACCGGCGGGTCGCTCGGGTCGACGCGCGTGACCGGGGAGGCTTCCGCGGCCACCGGGCAGTCGGCCGGTGACGCGCAGCCGAGGTAGTTCAGGACGAGCTGGGTCGCCTCCGGCCCCGGGTCGCCCAGTCGCCCGGCCTGCGGCCGGAAGTCGGCGACACCGCTGAGGGAGACGACGGTCTTGACGCGCGCGCCGCTGTCGGTGGGCCCGCTGCCCGCAGTGCCCACCGTCAGCGCCAGCACGGCTCCCGCCGAACTGCCCAGCAGGCCGAGCCGTGCCGGGTCGACGCCGAACCTCTCGACCTGCTCGGGACGGCGCAACCACTCCACGGCGCGGGAGACGTCGTCCACCTGGTCGGGGTAGGTGTGCGCGGGGGCCATCCGGTAGTCGATGGAGAAACCGGCGATCCCCTGGGTGGCGAGGGTCTCGCACAGGCCGCGGGAACCGCCCTCGGTGCGGCTGCCGCTGGTGAAACCACCGCCGTGCACCACCACCAGGGCCGGCAGCGGGGTGGTCGCCTCCCGGGGCAGGCAGGCGTCGAGGTCCAGGGACTCGGAACCCCCCTGCCAGTAGGTGATGCCCTCGACGACCTCGACGCCGGGACCGTCGTCGACCGGCAGCCGCTCGGCGGGAGCGCCGCCGGAGGAGCAGGAGGAGAGCAGGAGGGCGGCGACCGCGCACACGACCGCTCGGTGACGGCGTGCGGTGCGGCGTGGCAGCATCGAGGTCCCTTGGTCCAGTCGTCGGGTGGCTCCCGGGGGCACCCGACGACGACGGGATCCGAGTCCCGTGCGGGGGTGGTGGTCGAGGAGCCGAGGGGGCGGTTCGCGCCTGCTGCGCCCCTTTGTACCAGTCCGGAGCTCACCGGTGGCCGGTCGGCGGGGAGTTTCCTCGATCCGCACCTGATCTGCACCGCACCGCTGCACCATGGTCGCCGACTCACCTACACTCGGCCACCCCAGGGGTTCGGCACCCGCCGCGGAGGACGCATGAGCACAGCACGCCGCCTGACGTGGGTGGAACCGACCAAGGGCCTCGCCATCGCGATGGTCGTGGTCTACCACGTCACCCTGTACCTCGACCCGGCAGGGATCGACGTCCTGCTCGGACGCGCCAAGGCCCTGTTCGAACTGTTCCCGATGCCCGCCTTCTTCCTCATCGCGGGGATGGCGGCGTCCGGGCACCCGCGGATGCCGCTGAAGTCGTTGTGGTGGCGCCGCATCTACCCGGTCGTCTACGTCTACCTCCTGTGGTCGCTGCTGCGCGCGGTGTTCTACGTGCTCGCCCCCGGTGTCCAGGGCGGCCTGGGGGACCTGCCCGCGGACGAGTGGCGCACCCTGCTCCTGCTGCCCGTGTGGCCGAGCAGCAGCTACTGGTTCCTCTACGCGCTGGCGCTGTTCACGTTCCTGCGCCGGATCGTCGCCGGGTTCCCCGCGTGGCTGCAGCTCACGGGTTCGGCGCTCGTCTCGACGGCGTTCTCCTCCGGTCTGGTCGGCGTCGACAACATCGGCTGGAACCGCATCGGTGCGCTGTTCACGTTCTTCGTCGCCGGGGCGCTGTTCGCCGCGCCCCTCAAGGAGGCCGTGGACCGCAGCCGGGCCTGGAACCTGGTCCCGCTGGGTGCCGCTCTGCTCGTGGTGACGGCAGCCCTGCTGCTGGGTCTGCGCGGCCTCCCGCCGGTGGCGCTCGTGGGACAGGTGCTGGCCGTCGCGCTCGGAGTCGTCGGTGTGGCGCACGTGCCGGCCGGCCGGGTGCGCACGGCCCTCACGTCCCTGGGGCAGCAGTCGTTCCGCGTCTACCTCGTCCACATCTTCCCGATCGTCCTCATCAGCGCCGCGGTCCGTGCGCTGGAACCCGAGCTGCCGCGCGTCGTGGACGCCGCGGTGCAGGGAGCGGTCATCGTCGTGGTCACGTGGTTCTCGGTGTGGTTCTCCGCGGCCAGCGGACGCTGGCGCTGGCTCTACGCCCCGCCGGACGCGTTCCTGCCGCGTACTCCCCGCACTCCCCGCACTCCCCGCCACCGCGTCGCGGACGCCCAGGTGGAACGCCCCACCGCCCGGCCGTGAGGGCACCACGACGGGCGAGCACCCGCACGGGTGCTCGCCCGTCGTCGTACCGGAACCGCTAGGCGGGCGCGAGGCGCCGGTCGAGGGCGCTCAACCACACGTCCTCCAACCGCGGGTACACCGCGTCGGTGCTGTACGTGTCGTTCGCGGCCGTCCGCGCCGCTCCGGCGAGGTCCTCGCGCAGGGAGGAGTCGGACACCACCTGCTGCAGGGCCCCGCGGAGCGCCTCGACGTCACCCGGTGGCACCACGAGACCCCGGCCGCCGGCGAGGACCG
This sequence comes from Kineococcus aridisoli, assembly GCF_050871885.1. Lineage (NCBI taxonomy): Bacteria > Bacillati > Actinomycetota > Actinomycetes > Kineosporiales > Kineosporiaceae > Kineococcus > Kineococcus aridisoli. Next base: position 15,468 of record NZ_JBJLSF010000091.1, read on the forward strand.
GTGCGACACCGCCGACGTCGGTGGCGACGACGGCGTTGGAGCGGGCCATCGCCTCCAGCACGAACACGGGCATCGCCTCGTCGCGCGAGGGCAGGACGGCGACGCGGGAACGCTCGAGCAGCGAGAGCAGTTCGTCGTGCGGCAGCGCGCCCACGACCCGGACCCCCTCGAGGTCGCGCAGCAGTTCGGGTTCCACGACCGGACCGGCGATGACGAGTTCCCAGCCCGGTGCGCGCACCTGCCGCCACGCCTCCAGCAGGACGTCCACGCCCTTGCGGCGCCCCACGGCCCCGCCGAAGACCACGAGGTCCTCCTTGGGGGCGGGACCACCGAGCCGGACCGCGTTGGGCACCAGGTGGACGCGGGAGGCGGGGAGCGCCTCCTGCGCCACCGTCGACGTCGCCGAGGACAGCGACACGACGTGGTCGGCGGCGCCGAGGACCCACCGCACCGGGCGCGGGTTCCGCTCGGCGAAGGCGACGAAGGAACTGCCGTGCAGGTGGGCCACCGTCGCCAGCCCGCGGGCGTGCGCCAGGCGCATGAGCGCGCCCTCCCGCAGGAACGAACCACCGGCGGACAGGTGCGCCGCGACGACCGAGCGCCCGCGGGGCAGGCGCGCCACGGTCAGCGCGGCGCGGGCGCCGCGCCGCACGGACGCCACGAGGTCCCCGGGGTCGCCGCGGGTGGTGAGCAGGTCGACGTCCACCCGGTCGAAGGTGGCCGCGAGGTAGCCGTTGAGCACCTGCGTCATGCCGCCGGCGACCTCGCCCGCACGGCCCAGGTGGTAGACGGTCGGGCGCTGCCGCTGCGCGCGGCGCTCCCGGCGGGCCGCCGCCCCCGGCCGCCGCGGCGTCCCGGCCGAGCGCAGCACCTCCAGGACCTCCTCGCGCACCGCGCCCAGCCGCGTGCGCGCCTGCGCGAGGAGCTCGAACAGCTCCTCGCGGCGTGCCGAGAGCTGCTCCAGCCGCTCGGCGACCGCTCCGGCGTCGTCCGCGGACAGGTCCAGGGCGACGTCGTGCACCCCGATCGTCGACAGGTGGCGTTCCAGCTTGGGCGCCGGCCGCACGAGCCCGGCCACCGGGACCGCCCCTTCGGTGAAGGCCCCGATGACGACGTGGAGGCGGTCGGAGACGACCAGTTCCGTGCGCCGGTACAGCTCGCGCAGCGCCGCCTCGTGCTCGTGGTGGCCGGTGGCGCCGGGCCAGCCCAGCACCTGCCCGCCGAGGTCCCGCGCCAGGCGGTGGGAGCGCTCGTCGTCCTTCAGCACCTGCGTGACCGTCCAGATCGACAGCCCGTGGCGCTCGGCGTGCTCGCGCAGCCCCGCGAGCGCCTGCGGGGAGGGGTAGGGCCGCTCCCCGTCGCCGCGCAGCGAGAGCACCAGCGCGTCGCGCCGCCGCGGGACGGCGAGCTCCTCGTCGGCGCTGCCCTCGCCGAACGCCAGGTCCGGCATGCTCGCGCCGGTGCGCATGTAGGCGGCGGTGGCGTCGTCGCGCCACCTGGTGAGGTCGGACAGGGCGATCGACGGCCGCATGAGGGCGCGCGGCAGCGGGGCGAAGGAGCGGGCGCCGACACCGACCCGCACGGCCCGGCCGCCGCGGGCGCGCAGCACCGCGAGCAGGGGCACCACGACGAGGTGCTCCTTCATGCCCGCGAGCGTCAGCTGGATCTCGCCGGGTTTGAAGACGTAGGAGGCTCCGCCGCGCAGGGCTTCGCGCAACGCGGCGCGGTACCACGCCGCGAGGCTGCGGTAGCCGCGGTCGCCGGGCCGCAACCCCAGGCACTCGTCGTAGCCGGCGGGTGAACGCCCGACGTACACGTGCAGGGGGCCGGCGTCGCGCACCCAGTCGATCAGTTGCCGTCGGAGGATGGCGTCGCCGATGTTCTCGTACTGGCCGCGCCCCACGGTGAAGACCTGCCCCACGGACCCTCCCGGTTCGTCGTCGCTGTAGCGATGCAGGTTCCGGGCGCCCTCGACCGTGGCCGCACCATACCGGTGGACGGGCTCCTGCGGGAGGGGTCGGTCAACGGGGGCCGAGCAGGCGCAGCTGGAGGGGGCGGGGCGCGTACGCCAGCGCCGCCAGGACCACGCGCTTGTCGCGGCGCTGCGCCAGCACCCGCAGCCCGCGCAGGCCGATGCGGCGGCGCGCTGCGGCCACGAGCGCCCGCGACTCCGCCTCGTCGTAGGCGCCGCTGAGGGCGTCCTTGACCCCCGACAGGGCGATGTAGCGCAACCGGAAGTAGGTCACGGCCGGTGCCGTCGCCGCGATGCCCGCCCTGCTCGCGGCGTCGAGGACCGTCGCGTCGACGACGGCCAGGGACTCGGCCCGCCGGTGGCGCGAGGTGATGATCGACCCGGTGCGCTTGCGGTACTCGTAGACGGTGCGCCCGCAGAAGGCGATGGACCCGGCGGCGGTCAGGGCGTTCGCGACGAGCGCCAGGTCCGACTGCACGCGCGCGCGGGGGAAGTCGACGCCCAGCAGCAGCTCCCGCCGGAACAGCTTGTTCCACAGGTGGCCGGTGATCGCTCCGCGCAGCAGCAGTTCCACCGCGGTGGAGGCGTTCTGCACGGGGAGACGGGGCGCGGGGATGGTGCGTGGCGCGCCCGCGGCCGGAACCAGCAGCGCGTCGGCGACGACGACGTCGACGGGTCGGCCCCCCTCCTGCGCGTCCAGCGCCGTGCGCAGCAGCGAGGCCGCGGCGTCCTGCGGCCAGTGGTCGTCGGAGTCGACGAACCAGATCCACTCACCGGTGGCCGCCTCGACCCCGCGCCGGCGGGCCTCGGCCACGCCGCGGTTGTCGGGCAGCAGCAGCGCGGTCACGCGCTCGTCGCGCTCGGCCGCGGCGCTGACCGCGGAACGCGATCCGTCGCTCGACCCGTCGTCGACCAGCACCAGCTGCACCTCGACGTCGCGCTGGCCGAGAACCCTCTCGACGGCCGACGGCAGGTGCCCGACGTCGTTGAAGACGGGCATCACGACGCTCACCTGGGTCACGCCGCGTCAATCTAGCGGCGCACGCCCCGCCGGGGAACGCCCCGCGAGTTCCGCGGTGGACCGCGGCGCTTCCCGGCGGGTCCCGCTGGACCCCGCGGAGAACTCCCCGGTGGGCTGCGGGGAACTCCGGGGGTCCGGCGGGTGGCCGCGGAGCGCCCGAGGGGCCCACCCGGGCGCGGGCGGGGCCAGGTCGACGACGACGGGCGCGTGGTCGCTGCCGGCCGCGTCCCCGACCCGGGCGCGCAGCGGCACCAGCCCGGCGACCTGGACGACGTCGATGCGGGCCAGGCCCGGCCAGGGGCCGCGCGTCAGGCCCGGGCCCCAGGCGACGGCGCGGTAGGCGTCCACCAGACCGGCGCGCGCGAACGTGCGCAGCGGGGCGTTGAGGTCCGAGGCGTTCACGTCGCCGGCGAGCACCACCGCCTCCCCCCGGCGCACCAGCTCGCGCGCGAGGCCGGCCAGCCGCTCGGCCTCGGCCGAGCGCACCCGCGCCGCCGAGGTGGTGCCCCCCGCCGGCCCGGGGTCGGAGGGGTGGAAGCGGCAGCCCAGGCAGGGGGAGGCCAGGTGGACGCTGACCACCGCGACGGGACGGCCCCGCACGTCGACGGTGACGACGTCGGTGGGCCTGGCCGCCGCGGGCAACCCGGTCACCGGCCGCACGTCGGTGATCGGGTGGCGCGAGAGCACGGCGGTCCCCGCGGGCACGCCCCAGCGGGGCGCCCAGGCGGTGGGGGAGACGTGCCGGTGGGGGTAGCCGTCCTCCAGGGGTGCCACCTCCCGCAGCGCCTGCGCCGACACCTCCTGCAGCACGAGGAGGTCCGGGGCGCTCTCGCGGGCGAGCGCGAGCAGGCCGTCGACGGGGGCGCCGGCCGTGAGGTTCCACGTGACCACGCGCAGCGGGGGGGCGTCGCCGGCGTCCGTCCCGGCGGGCGAGCGCGGCACCCACGAGGACACCGCCACCACGGCGGGGCACAGCAGCGCGACCGCCACCCGGGGGCGGCGCAGCAGCAGCAGCACGAGCAGCAGCGGCGGCCCGGGCGCCAGCCACCAGGCGGCCGTCAGCGCCAGGGCGTACGTCGGCGCGGTGCGGTCACCGGCGAGCAGGACGGCTGCCAGCGCGGCCGTGGCCGCGACGCCGTACGCGGTGCACGCCGCGGCGCACCACCGGGCGGGGCCGCGGCGCGGCCCAGGCGTTCCCGCCCGGGTCCGGGACGCCCCCGGGCGGCAGCGGCCGCACCGGCGGGTCCGCGACCAGGTCGACGGCGTCCAGCTCCACGCGGACCGGCGCCGGACCCGGG
>NZ_JBJLSF010000092.1:0-19500 GCF_050871885.1 Kineococcus aridisoli
CCCCCACCCCCCCCCCCCCCCCCCCCCCCCCCCCCCCCCCCCCCCCACCCCCCCCCCCCCCCCCCCCCCCCCCCCCCCCCCCCCCCCCCCCCCCCCCCCCCCCCCCCCCCCCCCCCCCGGTCCGGGAGGCGGTCCGGGAAGCCGGTAGGGACGGCCGGGCCCCACCGGCTCAACCCGGGGGTCGCGGCTGCCGACGATCACGAGCGGGCCCGGTCGACCGGGCGGTGATCGCGGAGGAGGCGGCATGGGGACCGACGTGCGCTCCGCGCGCCCGGGCACGCTGCGCGTGCTGGGCCCGGCACTGGCCCCGTCGCTGGGCTTCGCCCTGCTGTACGCGCTGGCGACGGCGCTGGGCCGCGCCTCGCACCTGCCGGGCATGGCGCTCGCGGTGGCCTGGCCGGCGGCCGGCGTGGGGTTCGTGTGGCTGGCGCACTCCTGGCGCCGGCCCCGGGCGCGCTGGACCGCGGCCGCGCTGCTGTGCGCCACCGGCACGCTGGCGCAGCTGGCGACCTCCCAGCGCCCGCTGGTGGCGGTGCTCTTCGCCCTGGCCAGCACGGCGCAGGCGCTGGTGGCCTGCACCGTGCACCTGCGCCTGCAGCCGGCCGGCTTCCGGCTGCGCCAGCCCCGGGACCTGTGGGCCCTGCTCATCGCCGCCTGCGTCGGCGCCGGTGCCGGTGCCGTCCTCGGGAGCACCGCGGCCGTGCTCCTGCTCGACCAGCCGCCGGTGCCCACCGCGCTGGGCTGGCTGGTGCGCCACACCACGGGCACCGTCGTGCTGGCCGCGCTGTGGCTGCGCGGCGGTGACCGCCGCTGCGTCCCGGCCCGGACGCCGTGGGGCGGCTGGGTGGAGTACGCGCTCGTGATGGCCGCCGGCGTGCTGTTCTTCGCCGCCCTGGACCGGCTGGAGCAGACCCCGCTGACGTTCCTGCTGGTGCCGTGGGCGGTGTGGCTGGGTCTGCGGACGCCCGCCCGGGTGGCCCTGGGCACGGTCGCCGTCAACGACGTCCTGCTCGTCGTGGTGACCCGCGAGGGCTCCGGCCCCTTCGCCGGCGTGCCGGCCGCCGAGCGCGTGATGGACGTGCAGCTGCTGGTCCTGGTGCTGACCGCGCTCACGCTCATGCTGGTGCTGCACCGCGAGGAGCGCCACCGCCTGGACGCCGTGCTGCGGCAGGCGCTGGAGGACGCGCGCGCGAGCTCGCGGCTGCTGGGCACCGTCTTCGACACCACCGCCGAGAGCCTGTCGGTCCACGACGCCGACGGGCACCTGCTGATGCGCAACCGGGCCGCGCGCGAGGTGCTCGCCGGGATGCCCGAGGACCTGGACCGGGAGCGCTGGGACGGCGCGTTCGGCGCCGCACGGCCCGACGGCGCGCCGTGGCCGCTGGAGGACCTGCCGCTGGCGCGCGCGCTGCGCGGCGAGCACGTCGACGACGTCGACGTGCTCGTCACGACGGCCGCCGCCCCGGGCGGGCGCGTGCTCAACCTCACCGCCCACCCCGTGCTGCTGGACGGCTGCCCCGGCAGCGGCGGGCAGCGCGGAGCGGTCCTGGCCATCCGGGACGTCACCACCGAGCGCGCCGCCCGGGAGCGGCTGGTCGACTCCGAGCGGCGCTTCCGCACCGCCTTCGACACCGCTCCGGTCGGGATGATGATCGTCGGGCTCGGCGAGGACGACGCCGCGCGGATCCTGCAGGTCAACTCCACCCTGTGCACCTTCACCGGCTTGAGCGCCGACGAGCTGCTGACCCGCGACTTCCACGACCTGACCCACCCCGACGACCGGCCCGAGTGCATCGTCTCCTTCGCCCCGTTCCTGCTCGGCGAGCTCACGCAGTCGCAGGTGGAGAAGCGCTACCGCCACGCCGACGGCTCCACCCGCTGGGGGATGCTCTCGGCCACCGTGATGGCCGCCGGCGAAGGCGGTCGGCCGCACCTGCTGTGCCTGATCGAGGACGTCACCGCCCGCAAGGCCGCCGAGGAGGCGCTGCGCCACCAGGCGCTGCACGACGCCCTCACCGGGCTGCCCAACCGCACCCTGCTGCACGACCGCCTCGAGCACGCCCTGGCCGCGGCCGGGCGCGGCGGGCAGCGGGTGGGGGTCTTCTTCGCGGACCTGGACGGCTTCAAGGCCGTCAACGACAGCGCCGGGCACGCCGCCGGGGACGAGCTGCTGCGCGAGGTCGCCGCCCGCTTCAGCGCCTGCCTGCGCCCGGGCGACACCCTGGCGCGCCTGGGCGGGGACGAGTTCGCCGTCATCTGCCCGGGGCTGAGCGACGAGGCGGGGCTGCGGGTGATCGCCGACCGGCTGCTGGCCGCGCTGCGCGAGCCGGTGCTGCTGGCCTCGGGCACCTTCAGCATCGGCGTCAGCATCGGCATGAGCCTGGCCCCGGCCGGGGCCGACCCCGAGCTGGTGCTGGGCCAGGCCGACGGCGCCATGTACGACGCCAAGCGCGCGGGCCGCAACCGCGCCCACAGCCACGACGGCCAGGAGCGGGCCCGCGGGGCGCGCGCCAGCCGGCTGCTGCCGCAGCTGCGCGCCGCCCTCGACGAGGACGAGTTCGTCCTGCACGGGCAGCCGGTGGTGGACCTGGCCACCGGGCGCGTGGTGGCCGTGGAGACCCTGCTGCGCTGGCAGCACCCGACCCGCGGGCTGCTGAGCCCGGCGGAGTTCCTCGACGTGGCCGAGGCCAGCCCGCTGGTGCTGGGGATCGGGCGCCGCGTGCTCGCCGAGTCCTGCCGGATGGCCGCGGCCTGGAGCGAGCACCTGGGCCCCGACGCCCCCGCCGTGCACGTCAACGTCTCCGGCCGCCAGCTGGAGGCGGGAAACCTGCACGACGACGCCCTGGAGGCCCTGCAGCGGCACGGCCTGCCCGCGCACCGCCTGGTCCTGGAGCTCACCGAGACGCACATGCCGCGCATCACCCACTCGCTGCTGGCCGACGTCCAGCGGCTGCGCGAGCGGGGGGTGCGCATCGCCATCGACGACCTGGGCACCGGCTACTCCAGCCTGGCGCGGCTGACCGAGCTGCCGGTGGACGTGCTGAAGATCGACCTGGCGTTCGTCGCGGGCCTGGGGGTCGACCCCGGCTGCGACGCCGTCGTGCGCGCCGTGCTGGGCATCGGGCAGGCCCTGGAGCTGTCGGTGGTCGCCGAGGGCGTCGAGACGGCCCGCCAGGTCGACCTGCTGCGCAGCTACGGCGCCGACACGGTGCAGGGCTACCTGTACAGCCCGCCGCGCCCCGAGCGCGAGCTCGTCCAGCACCTGCTGGAGCGGCGGCGCTCGGCGGCGGCGGCGGGCGCCCCGCGGGTCTGAGACCCGCCCGTGCCGGTGGTCGTGACGGTGGTCGTCCCGTCAGCCGTGGCAGAAGGACTCGCGCACCGCGGCGACGACCTCGAGGCCCTGGTCCTCGGTGAGCGTGGTCCCGCCCGTGCCGAGGGCCTCCACGGCGTTGCCGGCCAGCGTCCGGTCCTCCACGCCGCGCGCGGAGTCCTGGCACAGCTCCACCGCGGCCTCGACGAGCTGCTGCTGGTCGGTGCCCAGGCCGGGGGCGATGGCCTGCACGCGGGTGGTCAGGTCGGCCGCCTGGGCGGCGTCCGGGCTGGCCGTGACGGTCGGCGGGTCCGTGGCCCCGCCGGGGGCGGGCGCGCCCTGGGAGGGCGTGGGGCTCGTGGTGATCGTGGGGGCGTCGTCGTCGCCGGTGCTCGAGCCGGAGCTGCACGCGGTCAGCGCCACGAGAGCCGCGGCCGCGGTGAGGGTCAGAGCAGTGGGAGTGCGCACGGTGAGCTCCTGGTCGATTGCGGGTGCCTCCAGCAGTCTCGACCGATCCGGCCGGGTCCGCGCGGCGGCGGACCCGGCGCGGTGCGCCTAGGGCGCTGCCGGCAGCTCCCGCACGAGGGCGGAGCGCCCCTCGGACCACGCGGCCATGACGTGCTCGCCGAGCCGGTCGTCGAGCAGGGTCGCCGCCTGCATCCCGAAGACCACGTCGGCGGCCACGGCCGGGTCCTCCGCGACGAGCGGGGCGATGATGCCGTGGCGCACCACCTGCTCGTGGACGGCGTCGGCCTCCACGTGCTCGGCGTAGAAGCCGATCGTGGCGGGGCCGCAGCCCAGGCGCTGCGCCGCCGCGACCAGGCGCGCCGAGCCGGGCGAGGAGGTCAGCTCGACCACGGCGAACTGCCCGACGAGCGCTCCGCGCAGGGAGCGGTGCAGCCCCGCCAGCGACATGAAGTTCACCTCGGCCAGCACCTGCGCGGGGGAGTGGTCGAGGTAGGCGCCGTACGCGTCGCTGAGCCCGAGCTCGAGCATCATGTCGCCGAACAGGCGCGCGTGCATGAGCTCCCCGCGGCCGGCGCCGTACTCGTCGTGCTCGACCGAGACCAGCGCGGCCTTGGCGTGCCCGTCCAGCCGGGGGATCACCCACGCCTGCGGGTCGGCCTCCTTGAGGTGGTACGCGGAGCGCAGCGCGATGTACTCGCGCAGCTGCCACAGCTCGCCCCGGCGGCGCAGGTGGTGCGAGACGCCCCGCTCGCCGGGGACCTCGGTGACCAGGGAGGCGATCTCGGCGGCGAGGTCGTCGCCGCCGGGGACGGCCTCGCGCAGCGCGGCGAGGAACACCGACTCCAGCGAGCGCCGGAAGGACAGCAGCTCGGGGGACCACTCCAGCTCGTCGTCGACGCCGGCGAAGCCCCGGTAGTGCAGCTCGTAGCAGACGTACAGGGCCAGCTGGAGGTCCTCGCCGAAGGGGTCGGCGCCGGCGACGTCCACCGCCGGTGCGGCCCCGCCGCGCAGGAGGTCCAGCACGGCGGCGCTGAGCGGGCCGCGCGCCCGCGGCAGGGCGGGTGCGGCCCGGTGGACGGGTGCGGGTGCCGGTGCGGTGGTCGTCACGAGCTCTCCTCGGTCTTCTTCCGGGTGCGGTGGCTGGTGTCGCAGATCGGGTAGCGGGCGCTGCGGCGGCACACGCACAGGGCGGTCACGGGCCGCTGCGAGACCACGCGGCTGCCGTCGGGCAGGTCGATCTCCACCGGCCCCTCCACCAGGACGGGCCCGTCACCGGTGACGACGACCCGCTGGGCGCGCTCAGGCGACACTCTCGAACCCCCCGTCGCGGCCCTGCGGGGCCGGGGCCGCGGAGGGCGCGGTGGCCTCGACGACGACGAGCTCCTCGTGCGCCTGGCCGGGCCGCAGCAGGCCCCGGGCCCGCAGCGCCTCGGCGCGCGCCCGCATGACCGGCCCGAAGGGCTCGTCGGCGCGGGCGACCACCGTGGCGGTGAAGCCGTTGCGCCGCAGGTGCTCCAGCGTCGCCTCCTCGTCGGCCAGGGCGGACTGGACCATGAGCAGGCGCCCGCCGGGGACGAGCACGTCGGCGACCCCGTCGCAGATGCGGTCGATGACCGCGCGCCCGTCGCGCCCGCCGTCCCAGGAGCGTCCCGGCCGGTGCCGGGGCAGGACGTCGGTCTCGGCCGGCACGTAGGGCGGGTTCGCCAGCACGACGTCGAACGAGCGGCCCCGCACCGGTGCGAACAGGTCGCCGCGCAGGACCCGGACCGGCGCGCGGTGCAGCAGGGCGTTGAGGCGCGCCGAGGCCACCGAGCGCAGCGACAGGTCCACGGCGGTCACGCTGCGGGCGCCCGCGCGCACCGCGGCCAGGGCGAGGGCGCCTCCACCGGTGCCCACGTCGAGCACGCGGGCCCCCGCGACGGCGCCGCGGCGGGCGAGGGTGCCTGCCAGGAGGGCGGTGTCCCCTTGCGCCCGGTACGTGCCGGGCAGTCTCAGCATCACACCGGCATCGTGCTGCGTGCGCGTCGCTCGCGCACGGTGACGCGGCGCGAGGCCGGCCCGGCGGGAGCGCCGCCCGCACCGCGCCGGCTCAGAGGTCGCGCCCGAAGCAGACGGACAGCTCCTGGCCCGCGTACGGCCCGAAGCCCTCGACGCGCTCGTACCCCTCGCGGGCGTAGAAGCGGACCGCCTCCGGCTGCAGCGTGCCCGTCTCCAGCAGCAGCCGCCGCACGCCCAGGGCGCGGGCGCGCTCCTCCAGGGCCCGCAGCAGGTCGACGGCGGTCCCGGTGCCCCGCGCGGCCGGCTCGACGTACATGCGCTTGACCTCCGCGGTGCCCGGCTCCAGCAGCCGCAGCCCGCCGCAGCCCAGGGCCCTGCCGCCGGCGTCGCGGGCGACGAGGAAGACGGAGACGTCGGCGGCCGTCGGCGGGGTGCCGGGCTCGTGGTCGTCGCTGCCGTAGCGGGCGTCCAGCTCCGCGCGCTGGGCCGCCCGCAGCCGCACCCCGTCGGGTGCGTCCCAGTCCTCGGCCGCCACCACCACGCCCACCGCTGCACCCACCGGGTCCTCCTCGCCTCGTTCCGGAACGGTTGTTACCGTAACGGGTGTTCCGGGACGTCCGGACGGGGGGAGGCGCGGTGCCCAGGCGGCGGGACGTGGACGGGCAGCGGGCGGCGCTGTCCGCGGCGACGTGGGCGGTGCTCGCCGAGCAGGGCCTGGCCGGGCTGACCCTGCGGGCGGTCGCCGAGCGCGCCGGCTGCTCGACCGGGCTGGTGCTGCACGCCTTCCCCGGCAAGCGGGCGCTGCTCGTGCACGCGCGGGAGCTGCTGCACCGGCGCAGCGCCGAGCGCGCCGAGGCCGCCGAGGCCGCGGCGCAGGCCGCCGGCGCCGACCCGTGGGAGGTCCTGCGCGCCGCCCTCGTCCAGGCCCTGGTCGTCGACGAGCGCACCCGCGAGGACGCCCGCGTGTGGACCGGCTTCCTGGCCGCGGCCGTCGCCGACCCCGAGCTCGCCGCGCTGCACGCCGCCCACCACCTCGTCTTCGTGCGCCGCGTCGAGCGGCTGCTGGCGCGCTGCCGGCCCGACCTGCCGCCCGGGCGCCGCACCGACGAGGCCGTGGCCCTGGTGGCGCTGGTGGAGGGGGTCACCGCGCTGGCCGGGGTGGACCCGGCCACGTACCCCGCCCGCCGCCAGCGCGCCGCCGTCGACCTCGCGCTGGAGCGCTCGCGCGCCGCCGCGCCGCGGGGCTGAGCGCCGGGCCACCCGGTCCCGGGCGGGCAGGCAACCGGGAATGGTCCTCAACAACGCCTGGTTGACAGGGGTGTCCGCCGCGGGAGCCCTCCCGGGGCGGTGCGAGATCCGAGCGCGAGGGGAGCGCCACTCATGGCCAAGCACGCCGACGTCCGTCCGGTCGTCAAGCTCCGGTCGACGGCCGGGACGGGGTACACCTACGTGACCCGCAAGAACCGCCGCAACGACCCCGACCGCCTGGTGGTGCGCAAGTACGACCCCGTCGCCCGCCAGCACGTCGACTTCCGCGAGGAGCGCTGAGGGCGGAGGTCCGCTCGTCGCTGAGGTCGCTGGAGCAGCAGCGCGGCTCGGTCGTGGTGCGCCGCCACGGCAGGGTCCCCGTCGTCGACGAGCTCTCGCCGCGCTCCGAGGGGCGCCAGGGCTGACCGGCGCGGCGGTGGGGCGGGTCCGGCCCGCTCCGCCGTCGCCGCCTCCCGCAGAGCCGTCCGGCACTCCGCCGGGCGGCTCTGCGCGTTCCCGGCCCGGAGGTCCGCCGCGCGCCGGGCGCGCTCCAGCGCGCGGGCGCGCCGAAGTGGGGTGAAGGTTCCCTGGGAGCCCGGTGAGCGGGCCGCCCCCCACCGGCTCGACGTGAGGAACCGATGCTCTCGCCCGTCCTGTTCGCCCTGGCCGGCGCCAGCGCCCTCGTCGCGGCGCTGCTGCCGCGCATCGTCCACAGCCTGCCGGTGAGCCTGCCCATGGCCTTCCTCGCCGGCGGCGTGCTGCTGGGCCTGGTGCCCGGCCTGCCGACCGTCGACCCGCTCGAGCACGGTGCCGCGACGCAGCACGTCACCGAGATCGTCGTGATCATCTCGCTCATGGGTGCCGGGCTGGCGCTGGACCGGCCGGTCAGCCTGCGCGGCTGGGCCTCCACCTGGCGGCTCATCGCCGTCGCGATGCCCGTGACGATCGTCCTCGTCGCCCTCGGCGCCTGGCTGCTGGCCGGGCTGCCGCTGGCCGCGGCGCTGCTGCTGGGCGCCGTGCTGGCCCCCACCGACCCGGTGCTGGCCACCGACGTGCAGGTGGGCGAGCCCAGCGACGAGGAGGGCGCCGAGGACGAGGTCCGCTTCGCCCTCACCAGCGAGGCCGGGCTCAACGACGGCGCCGCCTTCCCCGTCGTCCACCTCGCCGTGGTCCTGGCCGCCGCGGGCGCAGCGGCCGGCTGGTCCGAGGTCGGCGGCTGGGTGCTGGAGGACGTCCTGCTGCGCACCGTCGTCGGCCTCGTCGGCGGGATCGTCATCGGCAAGGTGCTCGGCGAGCTGTTCTTCCGCTCCCCGCTGCCCTCGCTGCGGCTGGCCGACGAGGCGGAGGGGTTCACCGCGCTGGCCGTGACCTTCCTGGCCTACGGGGTCACCGAGCTGCTGCACGGCTACGGCTTCGTCGCCGTCTTCGTCGCCGCCTGCGCGATCCGCTCCGCCGAGCGCGCCCACGGCGCCCACCAGGTCGCCCACAGCTTCGTCGAGCAGATCGAGCGGATGCTCACCGCGTGGCTGCTGCTGCTGCTCGGGGCGGCGCTCGCCGACGGCCTGCTGTCCGCGCTGACCTGGCAGCTGGCCCTCGTCGGCGTGCTGCTCATCGTGGTCGCCCGGCCGCTGGCCGGCTGGCTGAGCCTGCTGGGCACCCACGGCGGCACGCTGGAGCGGGTGGTGATCAGCGTCTTCGGCGTCCGCGGCATCGGCTCGCTGTTCTACCTGTCCTGGGCGCTGGAGGAGGAGGGCTCCTTCCCGGCCGAGCAGCTGTGGGCGGCCGTCGGGTTCACCATCGCGCTGTCGGTGCTGCTGCACGGGGCCAGCGCCACCCCGCTGGTGAAGCGGCTGGACGCCGCCCGCGAGCGCGCCGCCGCCAGCGACCGCCCCGGGGACATCGCCTCCACGCACCTGTGAGGCGCGCCTCGCGGGCCCGTCAGCGGCGGGCGCGCAGCAGCCACCGGCAGCCCAGCGCCAGCAGCACCGCCGCCCCCAGCAGGCTCGCGGCGCCGGTGAGCCCCGACCCGCCGTCGACGGACACCACCACGATCGTGCTCGCGTCCGGCGGCAGGGACAGCTGCTCCTGCAGCGGGGTCGACGGGCCGTAGGTGCACCAGAGCACGGCGGCCGCGGTCAGCAGCGCGGCCGCCGCGCCGGCGGCGGCGAGCACCACCGCTCCCCGCCGGGCCGCGCGGCCGGGAGCCAGCCGGTGCCCTCCCGGCAGCCGCGAGGCCGCCGCGAGCAGGAGGACCCCCACGACGGTGGTGAGCACGGCGGTCTCCGGGTGCGCGGCGCCCAGCGCCCACAGGAGGCGGTCGGAGAGCACGGGGGCGGCCGTGACGGCCGGTACGAACCCCGGGCCCGGCACGTTCGCGCCGTCGAGCGCACCGGTGAGCACCCGGTCGACGGCGAGGGCGCTGAGCGCGAGCGGGACCGCGGTCGCGCCCAGCAGCAGCCACGGCACGAGCGCGGGCCGCCGGTGGCCGCTCACCGCTGCGGGCCCCGCGCCAGGACGGCGCACCCGGTCGCCGCGACGACGGCGACGAAGAGCATCGGGCCCAGCACGGGCGCCAGTTCCAGGAAGCGGCCGCCGCCGGTCTGCAGGTACCCGCTCCAGCCCAGCCCCAGGGCCGTCCCGAGCGCCGCGGCCGCCGCGACGAGCGCGACGAGCGCTGCGACGACCGCCCCGGCGACGCGGACGGTGCGCCCGGGGGCCAGGCGGCCACCCGCGACGCTCGCGGCGCCCAGCAGTGCGCACCCGACGGTGGCCACGAGCAGCGTGGGCACGGTGTCCACCGTGGACAGCGCCACGCGGACCCGGGTCAGCAGCAGGCCCTCGCCGGTGCCGCCGTCCTGCGCGGCCCAGGGGGAGAACTCGTCGAAGGAGCCGCCGAGGACCAGGGCCAGGTCGGCCAGCAGCAGCGCGACCGGCAGCGCCGAGGCGACGAGCACCGCCCACGGCAGCAGGGTGGTGCTGGCGCGGGGAGCCGCCGTCCGAGGAGTCACCGTGCGACGGTAGGGGACCGCCCGGGGTGGCCGGGGGCTCCCCGGGGTGCGCTCACCCGGCAGGGCGATCCGCCGGGCGTGCGCTCGCGGGGTCCGCGCCGGCCGGCCCGAGGTCGCGGCGCATCACCACCCGCGGCCAGGCGTGCAGGCCGTGCGCGCGCTCGCGCTCGACGACGCCCCGCAGTCCTGGCCCGAGCCGGTCGGCGGGCAGCACCGCGAACCCCAGCCGCGCGTAGTGCGGCGCGTTCCACGGCACGTCGGCGAACGTCGTGAGGGTCAGCGCGGGCAGCCCGCGGGCGGCGGCCCAGCCGGCGGCGGTCTCCAGCAGCGAGGCGCCCAGGCGCCGGCGGGCGCAGGCGGGGTCGACGGAGACCTGCTCCACGTGCGCGGCGCCGTCGACGAGGTCCAGCAGCAGGTAGCCCACGGGCACCCCGCCGCCCGCCTCGCCGGTGACCACCCATGCCCGGCCCCGCTCCTGGAAGGCGGCCAGCTCCTGCAGCGAGGGCGGGTCGTCGTCGGCGATGCGGTCCATGCCGACGGTGCGGAAGAGCGCACCCGCCGCCACCTCGACCTCGCGCAGGCGGGGCAGGTCGGCGGGCCGGGCGGAGCGGATCACCCGGGCGACGCTGGCACGACCGCGGTCCCGGCGCGACCGCTTTCCCGCGCCGCGCGGGGACCGCGCCGCCGGAAGCCCTGCTTGACACCCTTCGCGAGAACTGGAATAATCTCGGCACGACCTCGGAGCTGGCGTCAGCCGCCCGGGGTTTCGTCGTTCCCGGGCACGGGCCGCCCCTCGACGGGGCTGCAGTAGACGACCGACGTCGTGACCGCCCCGAGCGTCGCCAGCCGTCCCGTCAGCCCCTCCAGGTGGCGCATGTCCTGCGCCAGGACGGTGAGCACGAAGCAGTCCTCGCCGGTGACGTGGTGCGCCTCCAGCACGAACGGCGTCGCCGCGACGAGGTCGTGGAACGGCTTGCAGTTGCCGGTGGGGTGCTCCAGCCGCACCAGCGCTCGGACGCCGAGGCCGACGGCCGCCGGGTCCACGACGGCCCGGTAGCCGCGCACGACCCCGCCTCCTCCAGCCGCCGCACGCGCTCGACGACGGCCGAGGCGGACACCGCCACCCGCCGGCCCAGCTCGGCCCAGGACTGCCGGCCGTCCGCCTGCAGCTCGGCGAGCAGGCGGCGGTCGGTCTCGTCGGCGATCACCCGGCCATCCTGGCGCAGTGCCGTGGATCCTGCGGCCGAACGGCCCGAAGGCCGTGGGAAGCCCCTGGGTCCCGGGCCCGCGCGCCCCTAGCGTCGAGGGTGTGGAGATCACCGACACCCTCGACCCCGCCCAGGCCGCCGCCGAGCTCGAGCGCCGGCTCGCCCTGGGCACCGACCCCAGCGACGTGCACGCGGCGCTCAGCGCAGGCACCCCCGGGTTCGTCCTCGTCGACAGCCGCGGCGAGCAGGCCTGGGCGCAGGGCCACGTGCCCGGGGCGCTGCACCTGCCCACCGCCCGGATCGCCGCCGAGGCCGCCGGGCTGGTCGACCCCGGCCTCGTCGTCGTCACCCACTGCTGGGGTCCCGGCTGCAACGGCGCGACCCGCGCGGCGCTGGCGTTCGCGCGCCTGGGGTACCGCGTCAAGGAGATGCAGGGCGGCTTCGAGTACTGGGCGCGCGAGGGGCTGCCCGTGGAGGTGGACGGCCGCGTGCACCGCCGCGCTCCTGACCCGCTCACCGCCCCCGCCGGGCACGCGGTGACCTGCGACTGCTGACTCTGCGACTGCTGACTCAGACCCTGCCGGCCCCTGGCCGCCGCGCCCGCCCGCCCGGTAGACAGTCCCCGTGCGCATCGACCTCACCGGGAAGACGGCCCTGGTCACCGGCTCCTCGCAGGGCATCGGGCTGGCCGTGGCGACGGGGCTGGCGGGCGCGGGGGCGCGCGTCGTCCTCTCCGGCCGCGACGAGGGCAGGCTCGCCGCGGCGGCCGCGGGCATCGCCGGGCGCGAGGGGGTGCCGCAGGACGGCGTGCGCTGGGTCGCCGCCGACATCGTCACCGACCACGGGCACGCCCGCCTCGTCGGGGAGGTCCCCGACGTCGACGTCCTCGTCAACAACCTCGGGGTCTTCGGCGCCGCCGACCCGCTGGCCATCGGCGACGAGGAGTGGCGGCGCTACTTCGAGGTCAACGTCCTCACCGCCGTCCGCCTCACCCGCCACTACCTGCCCGGCATGACCGGCCGCGGCTGGGGCCGGGTGCTCTACACCTCCAGCGACTCCGCCGTCGTCACCCCGGCCGAGATGATCCACTACGGCGTCACCAAGACCGCGCTGCTGGGGGTGCACCGGGGTTTCGCGAAGGCGGCCGCCGGCACGGGCGTGACGGTGAACAGCGTCCTGGCCGGGCCCACGCACACCGGTGGCGTCGAGGACTTCGTCCGCGAACTCGTCCCGGGGGACCTGCCGTGGGAGGAGGCGCAGCAGCGCTTCATGGTCGAGCACCGCCCCCAGTCGCTGCTGCAGCGGCTCATCGAACCGGAGGAGATCGCGAACATGGTCTGCTACCTGGCCTCCCCGCTGGCGTCCGCGACGACGGGTGCCGCGGTGCGCGTCGACGGCGGCTACGTCGACGCGATCCTGCCGTGAGCGCCGTCGAGCCCGGCGACGGCGCGGAGAACGAGGTCCTGCGCATCCCCGAGGTCACCCGGGGCTTCACCGGCCGCCGCCGGCGCCGCACCGAGGCGCTGCCGCCGGGGCAGTACCGCACCGACGACTTCCCCGTGCTCTCCGCCGGTCCCACCCCGCGCGTGGAGACCGACGAGTGGCGCTTCACCATCACCACCGAGACGGGCAGTTCCCACCACTGGGACTGGAACGGCCTGCACCGGCTGCCGCTCGACTCCTTCGACACCGACCTGCACTGCGTGACGCGCTGGTCGAAGTTCGGCACCCGCTGGGCCGGGTACCCCCTGGACGCGTTCTTCGACCGCGTGCAGACCTCGGCCGGGCACGCGCTGGTCACCAGCTACGGCGGGTACACCACGAACCTGCCGGTCGCCGACCTGCTCGGCGGGCGGGCCTGGATCGTCACCGGCTACGACGGGCAGCCGCTGGAACCCGTGCACGGCGGGCCCGCCCGGCTGCTCGTCCCGCACCTGTACCTGTGGAAGTCGGCGAAGTGGGTGCGCTCGATCACCCTGTCCGACGAGCAGGAGCTCGGTTTCTGGGAACGCGTCGGCTACCACGCCTACGGCGACCCGTGGAGCGAGCAGAGGTACTCCCTCTGAACGGCTGGCGCGCAGCCCGGGTCGCCGACGTGCGGGCCGAGAGCGCGACCGCGCGCACCCTCGTCCTCGACGTCCCCGACTGGCCCGGCCACCTCGCCGGCCAGCACCTCGACGTGCGCCTGACCGCACCCGACGGCTACCAGGCCGTCCGCTCCTACTCGCTGGCGTCGGCCGCGGTGCCCACGGGCCGGGCCCGCGTCGAGATCGGCGTGGAACTGCTGGAGGAGGGGGAGGTCTCCTCCTTCCTCGTGGAGGAGGTCCGCCCCGGTGACGTGCTGGAGGTGACCGGCCCGCTCGGCGGCTGGTTCGTGTGGCGCCCGGGCACCCCCGGGCCGGTGCAGCTGGTCGGCGGCGGTTCCGGCGTGGTGCCGCTGCTGTCGGTGGTGCGCACCCACGCGCAGGTGCCCGCGGCGCCGGAACTGCGGCTGCTGCTCTCGGTGCGCTCCCCGGCGGTGGCGATGTACCGGGCGGAGCTGCTGGAGCGCGCCGCCGGCCAGCCGGGCTTCTCCCTCGACCTCGTGTGGACGCGCGAGGTGCCGCCCGGTGAGGCGGCCCGCCCCGGGCGGCTGGACGCGCAGCGCCTCGCGGCCGCCTCCATCCCGCCCGCGCAGCGGCCGCTGTGCCTGGTGTGCGGGCCGACGCCGTTCGTCGAGCACGTCGCCGAGCTGCTCGTGGCCGCCGGCCACGACAGCGGGCGGATCCGCACCGAGAGGTTCGGCTCCGCCCGCTGAGGGGTACGGCGCGTCAGCGCCGCCTGGAGGGTCGTGCTCAGAGGGTCGACGCCAGTTCCCGGGCGGCCGCGTGCGCGGCGGCGAGCTCGGCCTCGCTGCGCTCGCGCAGGGCGGCCAGGTCGGGCAGCCGGTCGGCGAGCGTCGCGCTGGTCTGCACGAGGTGCACCTGCATGCCCAGCGAGGCGCCGAGCACGATCTGCAGCACGGGCACCCCGTGGTCCCAGCCCTCGGTCGGCGTGCCGGTGTCGTAGGTCGCGCCGCGGCTGCTGACGACCACCGCGTGCCGGCCGGCCATCGGCCGGCTGCCCTCGCCGGCGAGCACGCCGGGGACGTGGACGTTGTCGATCCAGACCTTCAGCGTCGAGGGGACCGTGTAGTTGTACAGCGGCGCGCCGATGACGACGACGTCCGCGGCGAGCAGCTCGGCCTGGATCGTCTCCATGATCCGCTCCTGCTCGGGGGGCAGCGGGATCCCGGGCTTGCGGTCGGCCGCCGCCCAGTGCAGCTCCGCGTGCGCCAGGTGCGGCAGCGGATCGGTGTGCAGGTCCCGGTAGGTGGTCGTGTACTCGTCCCCGCGCGCCTTCCACGCGTCGGCGAAGGAGGCGGTGACGGCCCGCGACCGCGACGTCGCGAGGTCGGCCGAGGAGTCCAGGTGCAACAGGTGCGGCATGGCGCGAGGCTACCCATCCCGGCCGCCGCGGCAGCCGCTCCCACCGCGGCGGACCTCGCGGCCCGGGCCGGGCTCACGGCCGGGGCCAGGGGCCGCCTCTGCGCGCGGTGGTCCGGATCCCGTTGCGCTGCAGAGCGGCCGCGACCACCCCGTCCCCGTCGACGAGGGTCCCGTCGTGGGCGCCGGAGTAGATCCGCCCGCACCCGCACGACGGGCTGCGGGCCTGCAGGACCGCCTCGACCACCCCGGCCGCGGCGGCCCGGCGGGCCACCTCGAGGGCGCCGGCGACGAACTGCGCCGTGAGGTCGGCGCCGTCGCGGGTGCGCACGCTCGCCCGGCCGGCCAGCACGTCGTGGCCGTCGCCGCCGACGATCTCCGCGGCCGGCCGCGGGGTCGGCAACCCGCCGAGGACCTCGGCGCACAGCGGCAGGGAGCGCCCGGCGGCGACGTCGGCCACGACGTCGGGGTCCGGCCGGGCGGCCCCGTCGTAGCGGCACGGCACCCCGGCCAGGCAGGAACTCACCAACCGCGGGCCCGCAGGCCCGTCCCCCGGCGGTCCGTCCCCCGCCCCGGCTCGGCTCGGCACGCCGGGACCGTACCGCAGGGGCAGGCGGGGGGGCCGGGAAAAACCCGGGCGGTGCACGGCGCGCCGCCTCCCACGGCGGTCCGCGCACGACGCCCCTGCAGGAGGAGCTCCGATCAGGGTCTGGCGCACGCAGGTGGACGCTGCCCGCGCCGCGGAGCACGAGCGGTCCGCCCGCGAGGTGTCGCTGCCGGTGTTCCGCGAGCACGAGGGTCTCCTCGGCGTCCTCACGGGCCGCGACGGGGCGCAGTGCGTCGTCGTCACCTGCCGGCGCGACCGGGCGGACGTCGACGCGCTCGACGCCTCGCCCCGCCACCGCGAGGTCGTGGACCGGATCGGCAGGACCGGCCTGCTCCTCGGGGAGCAGACGACGGACGGTCTCGAGGCCCACCTCGACGACACCGCCGCGCTCCGGGAGCACGACGACCCGCCGCAGCGGTGCGCCGCCGCCACGCCGCCGCCTCGGTCGCCGAGGAGGGGGTGGTACCCCATACCCCGTGGCGCAGCACGAGGACGTGCCGTGCGGTGGTGGTGGTCACGGCGCCGCTGGTGCCGCTCCCGTGGTCGCTACTCGCCGGAACCCCGGGCGGGTTCGCCGTCGCGGTCGCGGCGCACCGTCGGACGCCTGCCGCGCAGCGTCGCCCCGCGCAGGCCCCGGATGACCTCCTCGGCCTTGTCCGAGGGCACCTCCACCAGGGAGAACCGCTCGGTGATCTCGATGCCGCCGACGTCGCGCCCGGTGAGGGAGGGCTCCCCGGCGATCGCCCCGACGAGGTCCTGCGGCCGGAT
Source organism: Kineococcus aridisoli (assembly GCF_050871885.1). Lineage (NCBI taxonomy): Bacteria > Bacillati > Actinomycetota > Actinomycetes > Kineosporiales > Kineosporiaceae > Kineococcus > Kineococcus aridisoli. The sequence continues at coordinate 16,080 of NZ_JBJLSF010000092.1, forward strand.
GCCCGCGCTGCGACCGGCCCCCACGAACAACCGGGTCGTCGACGAGGAGCCGTCGCCGCCGGCCGGGCGGCCCCGGCCGCGCTCGGGGCGGGTGCCGCGCTCGGGGCGGCCGCCGCGCCCGGTGTCCCGGTCGGGTCCGGGGCGCTCGGCGGGGATGTCGACGTCCTCGCCGTCGCGGCCGCCGGTCGCCTCGTGGGCCAGCTTCACCGCCGCCAGGGCGATCTGGACGAGGTCGAACTCGTCGCCGAGCGACTCCACGACGCTGCGGAAGCGGTCCAGCTCGTCGGTGAGCAGGCTCTCGCGCAGCGCCGCCCGGGTCAGCTCCAGGCGCCGGGCGTGCAGGTCGGCGACCGTCGGCAGCGCCTCGACGGCGATGCGCTGGCCGGTGACCCGCTCGATCGTCTTGAGCATCCGGTGCTCGCGGGAGTCGGCCAGCGTGATGGCCACGCCCTCGCGCCCGGCGCGCCCGACCCGGCCGATGCGGTGCACGTAGGACTCGGGGGCGCTGGGCACGTCGAAGTTCACGACGTGGCTCAGGTGCTCCACGTCGAGGCCGCGGGCGGCGACGTCGGTGGCCACCAGCAGGTCGGCGGTCCCCGCCCGCAGCCGGTTCAGCACCTTCTCGCGCTGGTCCTGGCTCATGCCGCCGTGCAGGGCCTCGGCCCGGTAGCCGCGCCCGTTGAGGCTCTCGGTGACGGTGTCCACCTGCTCGCGGGTGCGGCAGAACACCAGCGCCGCGGTGGGCGCCTCCACGTCCAGCACCCGGCCCAGCGCGGTGGTCTTGTGCGCGCGGGGCACCAGGTAGGCGATCTGGCGGACCTTCGGCACCTGCCCGGCCGCCACGGCCGGGCGCTCGATGCGCACCCGCACCGGGTCGCGCAGGTGGCGGCGGGCCAGCGCCGCCGTGCGCGAGGGCATCGTCGCCGAGAACAGCACGGTCTGGCGGTCCTCGGGGGCGGCGGAGAGCAGTTCCTCGATGTCCTCGCTGAAACCCATGTCGAGCATCTCGTCGGCCTCGTCGAGCACGACGGTGCGCAGCGCCCCGAAGCTCAGCGCGCCGCGCCCCAGCAGGTCCAGCGCGCGGCCCGGGGTGGCGACCACGACGTCCACGCCGCGCGCGAGCGAGCGCAGCTGCTGGCCGATCGGGGTCCCGCCGTAGACGGGCAGCACCCGGGCGCCGAGCTCGCGGCCGTACTTGTACACCGCCTCCGAGACCTGCACCGCCAGCTCGCGGGTGGGGGTCAGCACCAGGGCGGTGGGGGTGCCGGGCCGCTCGGGCAGCGGGGCCAGGACCTGCAGCAGCGGCAGCGCGTAGGCGGCGGTCTTGCCGGTGCCGGTGGCGGCCACGCCGAGGACGTCGCGCCCGGCCAGCAGCGGCGGCACGGCCTCCCGCTGGATCGGCGTGGGCTCCTCGTAGCCGAGCGCGGTCAGCGGCCGCAGCAGCTCCTCCCGCAGGGCCAGGTCGGCGAACGTGGGGTCCTCGGGCGAGCTCATGCCCCCGAGTGTGCCCACTGCGCCCACCGCCCGCTCGGGCGCGGTCGGGGACCGGGGGTCCCGACCGCGCGGGCGCGGACGGCGGGCGCGGGCGGAGGGGACGGCGGAGGGATCAGTACGGGCAGTTGCTGAGGTACTCGCTGATGGCCGTGGTGGCGCTCGGCGTCGGGCACAGGAACTGCGTGTAGCGGGTGTCGTCGTCCACGAAGCGCTTCAGCCAGGAGATGCTGTAGGAGGCGATCGTGGTGTTGGAGCTGTTGGGCGCGAAGTGGCTGGCGCCGCGCAGCTCCAGGTAGGCCTTGTCCGTGGTGGCCGGCAGCGAGCGGTAGAACGGCTCCGAGTGCGAGGCGACGGGGGCCGTGGAGTCGTTCTGCGCCCCGATCACCATCGTCGGGGTGGACACCTCCGGCCACGTCTTGTCGAGGTTCCACGGCGTCATGCCGATGGCCGCCTGCAGCGAGGGGCGGTCCTTGGCGGCCTCGAGGGTGCCGCCGCCGCCCATGGAGTGCCCCATGACCGCGATCCGGCTCGCGTCGACGCGCGAGCGCACGCTGCTGGAACCGGTGAGGTGGTCGGCCGCGGCCAGCAGCTGGTCGCCGCGGCTGGAGGGCTGGTCGTAGCGGCTGAGGGTGTCGATGGTGAACACCACGAAACCCTGCGAGGCCAGGCGCGGGCCCAGCCAGGCGATGCTCGACTGGGAGGCGGTGTAGCCGGGGGCGATGACCACGCCGCCGAAGGTCCCGGCCGTGGTCGTGCTCGGGTAGTAGATCGTGCCGCCGCCGAAACCGCGCGCGGCGAAGCCGGAGACCGTCGTGGTGGAGACGGCGAACGGGCCGCGGGTCGCCTGGATGCTCGAGGTCGTGGGAGCCGGACCGCGTTCGTAGGGGTTGTCCGCGGCCTGCGCGGGGGCCTGGGCGGTGACCAGGGGGATCGTCACCGCGAGGGCGGTGGCGGCCAGCGAGGCGCGGACGCGCTGGATCGCGCGGGGCTTCGCGGTCTGGTGCGTGCGGGACATCGGGTTCTCCTCGACGGGGCGGCGGGGCGCGACGGGGCGTTCCGGCAGCGGAGCGGGGACCGGGCTCGTCGTCGGGGCCGGCCGGGACCTCCGCTGCGGGACGCGGGGAACACTACTTTTGGCTGACCAGGTGGTCAAGCAACTGCCGGCGGCTACGCTGCCGCCGTGACCGGGGACGGGATCGGCGCCGGGGTCGGGGACCCGCCGAAGGAGGACGGGCGCCGGTTGCGCTACCGGCACCGCCGCGAGGAACTGCTGCACGCGGTCACCGAGCATGTCGTGGCGCACGGGCTCGCGCAGGCCTCGCTGCGCCGGGTCGCCGAGGCGGCCGGGGTCAGCCACGCGGCCCTGCTGCACCACTTCGGCACCCGCGAGCGGATGCTCGCCGAGATCGTCGAGCGCGTGCTCGACCGCGCGTTCAGCGCACCGGGACTGCGCCGGGGCGGCCCGGACGGCGGCTCGGGCGGCGGCTCGGGCGGTGGGCCGCTGCGGGCCCTGTGGGCGCACGCCACCTCGGCCCCGGGCGAGCGCTACGTGCGCCTGTTCCTGGCGATCACCGGCAGCGCCCTCTACGACGACGACCTCGCCGCGGCCGTGCGGGCCTCCGTGCGCGCGCGCACCGGCCTGCTGGCCGACGGGCTGGTGGCCGCGGGCGCCGCCCGCGAGGGCGCCGGCGCGCAGGCCACGCTGGTGCTGTCCGCGATGCGCGGGCTGGTGCTGGACCGGATGGTCACCGGCGACGCCGAGCGCGTCGACGCCGCGTTCGAGGTGTTCGTGCGGGGGCTGGAGCGCAGCCTCGGGCGGCGGACCGGGGAACCGGGAGCGGAACCCGGAGCGGCGCAGGGACCCGTGCAGGGGCAGGCCTAGCGGCTGCCCCGGGGGGGGGGGGGGGGGGGGGGGGGGGGGGGGGGG